>CAZLBE010000077.1:0-7273 GCA_964557635.1 uncultured Desulfobacterales bacterium | reverse complement strand
TAAGTGCACCAGTTGCACATGAAAGCTATTATTTTCGGTTCAAATTTTTCCGTTTCCACAGAATTTCTCCTAAATCAGTTATCAGTTATCAGTTGTCAGTTGTCAGTTGTCAGTTGTCAGTGGTTGTGAGGCCGTTTGGAAGTCTTAAGATCAGCCTTGTGGCCGTTATGCAAATCTGTACATAATCGTGAAGACAGCTTCCATGGTTTATCACGCAGCCATGGCACTTTTTATCTGCGCATACAATTGTTCATTGTTAAATCCCATAAGAGACGGAGCCTCGGAAGGACAAACAGCAGCACAAGCACCACATCCCTTGCACAGTGCAGCATTTACCTCAGCAACCTTTTTTTCCATATTCATTGATATTGCCTGATAGGGACAAATTTCAATACAGCCCATGCATCCTGAACAAAGATCAGGGTTGATTTCAGACACTATACCTCCAACATCTATGGTGTCTTTTGAAAGGGTGGTTAAAGCTCTTGAGGCTGCTGCCTTTGCCTGGGCAATGCTTTCATCAACGGATTTGGGGTAATGTGCCATTCCGCATAGAAAAACCCCGTCAGTTGCAAAGTCAACGGGTCTCAGTTTCTGGTGGGCTTCGAGCATCCACCCGTCACCATCGCAGGGGACCTTAAAGGCCTTTGTGAGAAGCTCATTGTCATTGGCATCTATTCTTGATGCAAGGCATAAAATATCCGCATCAAGGCACAATTTTCTGTCAAGTATGAAATCCTTGAACTCAATTGTCACTTTGCTGCTGTTGCCCCGTGTTACAACCGGTTTGTTTTTAAGATCGTATCTGAAAAAAAGTACTCCAAGTTTTCTTGCCTTTGTGTACAGAATTTCCCTTTTGCCGTAGGTTCTGATATCCCTGTAAAGAATGTACACATTGGCATTGGGATTTATTTTTTTTATTGCAATGGCGTTTTTAACGGAATGTGTACAGCACACCTTTGAGCAGTACGGGTGTTTTTCGTTTCTTGAACCTACGCACTGTATAAAACAGATATCTTTAGCATTTTTAATTGATTCAATGTTGTTTTTAAACATTGAATCAAGCTCAAGATTTGTAACAACGGAATCATTTTTACCGTATAAATATTCTTCGGGTTTTGATTCGCGGGCTCCTGTGGCAAGAATGGCAACACCATGGGAGAGTGTTTTTTCCTTTTCCTGTGTTTGAATAATTGTTTTGAAATTTCCCACAAAACCGTCAACCTGCTTTATTGCCGAACCCGTAAAAACTGTGACAAGCTCGTTGTTTTCAATTTCTTTTATAAGGGATTTCACAAAATTTCCCACGTCTTCGTCAAGAAAAGTTTTATTTAAGAGGCGGCCGTTTCCTCCGAGATTATGTTGTTTTTCCACAAGTGCAACTGGATAACCCTGTTTTGCGAGTGCAAGGGCTGCTGTCATACCTGCAATCCCGCCGCCTGCAACAAGGGCTTTTCCGGTAACGGGAAGTTTGGTTTCAAACAATGGTTTTAAAAGAAAACTTTTGGCAACTGCCATGCGCACAAGATCCTTGGCTTTTTCAGTGGCTTTTTCAGGCTCGTTTGAGTGCACCCATGAATCCTGGTTTCTGATATTGGCCATTTCAAACAAATATTTGTTAAGACCTGCATTGATAAGTGTTTCCCTGAACAAAGGTTCATGGGTTTTTGGGGTGCAGGCTGCAACAACAACTCTGTTTAACCCCTTTTCCCTTATGACCTCAGCCATTTTATCCTGGGTGTCCTGGGAACAGGTAAAGAGATTTTCTTCGGCATACACTACGCCGGGTAGATCTTTTGCATATTCTACAACCTTTGGCACATCAACTGTGCTTCTTATGTTTGTGCCGCAATTGCACACAAAAACACCTATTTTGGGTTTCTGGCCTGAAACATTTTTTTCACGGGGCAGGGTAAGGGCTTTTGTTTCTGTATTTCTTGCCGAACTTATATTCTCCGTTGCCGCCGATGCTGCCGCACTTGCTTCCATTACAGACTGGGGGATATCTTTGGGGCCTGTAAATACACCGCAGGAATAGATTCCCTTTCTTGAGGTTGATACGGGATTAAAACTTGTGTTTTTTATGAAATTAAATTCATCAAGTTCAATTTCCATTTTTTTTGCAAGCTCAATGGAATTTTTGCTTATTTCAAGGCCCGTTGACAGGACAATGATATCAAAATTTTCATTTTCAATTTTGCCCTGCTCGTTCACGTATTTTATGGAAAGGCCGCTGCCGCTGTTTTCAGGGACAATGGTGTGAACACGGGATCTTACAAATCTTACCCCGCTGTCTTTTGCCCGTTCAAGGTATTTGTCAAAATCCTTGCCCTGGGTTCTCATATCCATGTAAAATATGGCGCAGTCCAGAGGGGTTTTGCTGTGTGATTTTGCCATGATGGACTGCTTCACGGCGTACATACAGCACACTGAAGAACAGTATCCATTGCTGCACCGTGATGTTTCTTCCCTTGAACCCACGCACTGAAGCCATGCTATTTTTTCAGGTTCTTTTTGATTTTTTTTGTCCGAAGGAAGTACAAGATGGCCGCCTGAAGGTCCCGTTGCAGACAATACACGTTCAAATCCAAGGGATGTAACTATGTCAGGATGCGTTGAATAGGCAAGGTTGTCAAATTTTCCCGGATCAAAGGAGTCAAATCCCGGTGCAAGTATCACAGAACCCACGTTAAGGGTTATTTCTTTTTCTGTATCTTTAAAATTGATCGCATTGGAAGGGCAGTTTTTTTCACACAGTCCACACCTGTTTTTTGTGAGAAACAGGCAGGCTTCGGGATCAATTGTGTATTTTAAGGGCACAGCCTGTGAGTAGGGGACATAGATAGCCTTGCGTTTTCCAAGTCCCTCGTTGTATTCGTCATCAACTTTTTTGGGACATTTTGATGCGCAAAGCCCGCATGCTATGCATTTGTCTGTATCAACATACCTTGGTTGCTGAATCAATGATATTGTAAAATCACCTTCCTGCCCTGAAATTTTATCAACTTCGGAAAGTGTTATAAGTTCAATATTTATATGCCGGCCGACCTCGACCAGTTTGGGAGAAATGATTCACATGGCGCAGTCATTGGTGGGGAATGTTTTGTCAAGCTGCGCCATTTTCCCTCCAATTGCCGGTGATTTTTCCACAAGATAGACATAAAATCCGGAATTGGCCACATCAAGGGCAGCCTGCATACCTGCAATGCCGCCTCCTACCACCATAACTGAGCCCTTAAGTTTGCTTTGTTTTATATTGTTACTTTTCATAAAAATAGTTCCATGTTTCTTTAAGGTAAAATAAAATCTGCTATTCGTGCCTTACTCCTTAAGTTTTTGTTAAAAAAATGGTATCAGTTGTCAGTTGTCAGTCTCTAAAAGCATCTTTGACTGCAGATATGATATCATCGTCACTAAAAGGTTTTGATAAATAGTCGTTTGCACCTAATTTCATTGCCTTTACAGCATTTTCAACGGTGGAATACCCTGTTATAACAATCACATAAAGCTTTGGTCTTTTTTTTTTAACCTGTTTCAGAATATCCATGCCATTCATATCTTTTAGCTTCATGTCAAGCAGAAGAACATTATATGAATTTTTTAGTGCTGCTTTAAGACCGTCCTCACCTGATGAACAATGGCTGCAGAGAAATCCTTCTTCAGTCAAAATCATCTTGCAGGCTCTGCCTATAATATCTTCATCATCAATTATTAGAATTTTCCGATGTTTCATTGATCAATTCTTCTCCATCTGTTTCATACATTATTGGGAAAGCCATGCTGATTATTGTTCCTGTGCCAGGCTCACTGAATATTTTGATACTGCCCTTATGATTTTTGACTATTCCATAGCTCACTGAAAGACCAAGGCCTGTTCCCGTTGATTTTGTAGTGTAAAAGGGCTCAAAAATTCTTTTCAGCTTATCTTTTGGAATGCCGCATCCATTATCTTCAAGTTCAACAACAACACGATTTTTTTTTGCCTCCATTCTTGAACGTATATAAATCGTACCTTTCTCATCAATGGCATGAACGGAATTGAGCAGTAAATTTATAAAAACCTGCTCAATCTGGTTGTCATCAAGAAGAAATTCTATAATATCACAGTCAAGATCCCTTATTACATTTATCCTTTTTAAGTGGAATTCATTTTCCATGAGTGCAAGGGCTTTATTGATAATTTTATTTATATTTGCCATTACTTTTTCAAGCTTTTTTTCCCTTGAAAAATCCAGCAGACCCTGAATGGTTGTCTTGCATCTCTGGGTTTCGTTCATTATAATTTCAAGCCCGTCTTTTAACTGGCAGGGTTCTTTGACCTTTTTAAAAAGATTTGAACTGTAAAGGAGAATTCCTGTGAGGGGATTGTTTATTTCATGGGCGATTCCCGCAGCCATTCTTCCAAGGGAGGACATTTTATCAACTTTGGTTGCAAGTAAATTGTACTTAATTATATGGGACTTAATGGTATTATCATGGTTGATTGCACAGGTACACTGCTCGGCAACGGCCTGGATAAAATCTTTTTCATCGTTTGAAATATCTTTATTGACATTAAAGTACACCCTGATGAATCCAAAAGCCCTGTTATTTATCACAAGAGGTACATCCATGAGCATCCTTATACCGTCATCCCATAGAGCTTGAGGATTTTTTACCCTTGAGGAATGGAATATATCATTAATTATATATACCTTGCCGTTTTTCTGGGTTTCCTGCAACAGTGCTGTTCCGGTAAGATAGTTTAATCCGATATTTTTTTCAGCAGTTCCGTAAAAGGACTGTATGTTGAAATGTGAGGATTCCCTGTTTATGACGCACAGGGCAGCGCCTTTGGCATCAAGACCTTTGGCAGCTGAAGAGACGACAAGATCAAAGGTCTCATTCATATCGGACTTGGAATGCACAGCTCTGCTAACATCTCTGAAACTATGGTAAAAAGTCTTGAATTTTTCGCATGAGGTGTGGTTCACCATTATCCCCTTTTTTCCTAAAAGCAAGTTAAATTATGTATATAATTTTATACGCATTGTCAATTTATTTAAAATAAATTAATTCCACAATTATTGAATTGCAACTTAATGTTTCCTTTAAAACTCTTTAAAAAAGTCATGTCAGTTGAGTTAATATTTTTACTGAATGTTAATTAACCATGCAGTTGGAATTAATTTACCCGAATTTTTTTTACAGGAACACCATGCTGTATAGAGTGTTACCACGCTTCCTGTTCAAGTTTTTTGTAAATAAACATGAGTTGCTTTTGATTGAGTTCTCCAATATTTTCATTTATCCATTTTAAGTCTCCGGATGCTATTGCACTTTTTGCAGCGGAAGATAATGTGTAGTCAGAAAGAGCATTACTGCCATGATCCATGATACTTATCCGGAATTCGTTATCCTCTGCTGTCCTGTTTAAAACTTTTATAACTTCCCTTTTTTCAATGGAGGCTTTTGCAAGTTTTCGGTTGGGTGCAGACATTTCCTCTATTCTTGATAAATTTACGGCAAGAGCATCGTCTATGGCTGATTTAATCTGCTCTTCGGTAAAGGGCTTTGCAACAAAATCGTGCGCACCGAGTTTCATTGCATCCACTGCAAGAGCACTTGTTGCATAACCTGTCATGACAATTACCTCAGTATTCGGATTATCTTTTTTAACCTGTTTTACCACCTGCATACCGTCTATATCAGGAAGGTGCAGGTCTGCCATAAGAAGGTTATAATTATATTGATTCATTGCATCCATTGCACCATGGCCTGTATTTTGAAGATCAACATTATAGCCTTCTTCATCAAGAATCATTTTAAGTCCTTTTGCTATATTTAAATCATCTTCCATTATGAGAATATTGGGTGGTGTTGTCTCTTCTCTTGTCTTAGCTTTCTGTAAAAAATTCATTTCATACTCCTTTAAAATTTTGTGTTGTTTATTCAACAAATTGATTTTTTGAAGCTCATAATAAAAAAATTGTAAGTGAGCCTTCAAGGTGCTGTGTTAGTTTGATACTTCATATTTACGGTCTGCATGCAATGACTGTGCCATTGATACTTTTATATTTTGTCAGAATTATTGATCCTTTGATATGGGTACGGATGGACTGGGTCGACCATCTGCAGGTGGTTCTGCTGTCGATGCTTTGAGCAGCATTTTTATAGAATGGCCACGAGGCAAATCCGGACTGGCCCGGATTGCCTAACAACAAAAAATGAAATAAATTGAGAATGGTATAAAAAGATATACGAAAAATTATATTGTAGATGGCAGCTTTGTCTGTGCCCTGAAAATTTTATAGTGTTTTGTGTCAGAAATTCAGTATTGATTAAGGTGTGTATGTTCTTTTTTGTTGAATCAGCGAGTGTTGTATGAAAAAATATACAATTATATAAAAAAATATACGCATTGGATCGGCAAAGCCTTATTTCTCATTTTTTGCCAGAAACTGAGAAATAAGGCACTGAAATTATGGATTTTTGGTAGTTGATTTAATGCCATGTTTTTTCATTAAAGTTGAAAAATTGGAGCGCTGCATACCCACTTTTTTTGCAGCTTTTGTGATGTTACAGTCTGCTTTTTTTAAAGCCTGTTCTAAAAAAGATTTTTCAATTTTGCTGAAATAAGTTTCTATCAAACGTTTTTTTAAAAGTTTAAGTTCCTGAAGATTAGCTGGCACAGTCTGTTTGGTAAGGACCATTTTATGTTTTGTTTCAATATTATTAATCAGGGCTTTTCTGTTCACCTGTTTTCCGTCTGACATTATGACAAGCCGTTCCACAACATTTTTTAGTTGCCTCACATTGCCAGGCCAGTCAAAATTAACTAGTATTTCAAGTGCATCATCTGAAAATCCCGATATATTTTTACCTGTTTTGCGGCAGAAGATTTTTAAAAAATGGTATGCTATCTCCGGGATGTCTTCCCTTCTTTTTCTCAATGGCGGAATGTATATGGGAAAAACATTGAGCCTGTAAAAAAGATCGGCACGGAATTTATCTTTTTCTACCATTGTTTCAAGGCTTCTATTGGTTGCTGCAACAACTCGTGCCTTTGTTTTTTTAATTTTTTCCGATCCAACCGGTTTAAACTCTCCTGTTTCCAGAACCCTTAGAAGTTTTCCCTGAATATCCATATTCAAATTTGCAATTTCATCAAGAAACAAAGTCCCTTCCGAAGCCATTTCAAAAATTCCCGGTTTATTTCTGTCTGCTCCTGTAAAAGCTCCTTTTTCATGGCCAAATAATTCACTTTCCAGAATAGATGAAGAAAAAGTGCTGC
>CAZLBE010000076.1:3687-7281 GCA_964557635.1 uncultured Desulfobacterales bacterium | reverse complement strand
TTTTTTTCATTATCTTAGATAGTTTCCATGTATGAATTTTTCTTTTTTTATTATACTCTTTTTTTCCACCAGCCAATAAGCAGAAGTGCAAGAAACCCTGCTGCAATCACCATGACCATCCATTCTGAACCAGATGAAGTCATTTTTGTATCTTCCGGTTTTTCTTCTGCCATTTCAAAACCCTCTATTTTTTTCTTTCCTGTTTCAGCACTTACACTTTCTTCCTTTTGAATATTTTTAATAACCTTTGTCAGGTTATTGCGGCGCTTTTTATATTTTGCCTCATTTTCTTTTTGGGTTGCTCCGGTTGCCTTTGCCATCACCATTTTGAATTGTTCCAATTGCTTTGGAGTCAGCAGCCCGTACAGAGAGATAATATTGGTTACAAACTGCTGCAGCATGGGGTTGTTGCAGGTATGTTCGCAGCAGGCAACGCCTTTTTCAATTACATTCAAAGCATAGGTGCGGGTAAGTTCCTTTTTCATGTCTTCAGGTGCTTTCCAATAATTTTTACGGTCAGCTTCCAGCATACGTGCCGCAATGGACTGTAATGCCCAGGGGTTATTTTTATCAAAAAACTTTTTCAGCTCCATGCCGTATTTGTCTTTTATATAAACATCATAGATCTGTTCCCAGTCACTCTTGTCCACGGCAAAAGGAGTAGTCACCTGAAAGCCCCATAGATACTCCACAAATTTATCCATATTCCTTGCTCCGGCGTAGCCCTCTTTTTTCATTCCTTTAATCCATTCCGGATTAAGATAGCGCGTACGCAATGCCTTGCCAATGGATTTGTTCAGATCGTCAAGTTTTACACTTTTCCCGTCCTGGAGGTTTGCCACCAGCACATCCGGATATTTTCCTTTAATGCTTTTTACTGCAAGTGATAATCCCCCTAAAAAAGCGAACATGTCATCATTGTCCAGCATATAATAAAGATTGGATGAGCGTGTGTGCATGGTGAGCTTAACATCTTCAAGGTTTTTTTTGTAAGCGCTTTTCAATGGCCTGCCCCATAATTTTTCACCATATGCAAAGGAATAATGATGAATAAAAACATCGGCTATCTCGTTTTCGTCTTCCCACATGCCGCTGTTGGGTATAAGCGCCTGCAGTGCATGGGAATACGCGCCCGGCATGGGGCCAAACACTCTTGCCTGGCTCAGATTCTGCGCATCTTTTTCACTATACCCTTTTTTAATAAGAGCCTGTTTGATTTTTCTGTTATTGACAGCCACAAAATTTTCCACATCCCTTAAAGCGCCCGCCATCCTCACTGCACGGTCGAGAAGCCGGACAACGCTTGCATAACTGTCCCGGAAAAGGCCTGACATCTGAGCAATAACATCTATTCTCGGACGATTAAGAACCCTGCCCGGAATTGGTGCCAAATCAATGACCTTATCTTTTTTATCCCATACAGGAGTGATGCCGAGAAGATTTAATATGGCTCCAACGCTTGCTCCTTCATTTCTCTGTAGTTCAGTGCTCCAGAGTATAATGCCTATTTTGTCGGGATATGCTCCATGCTTTTTCATGTAATCTTTTATCATCCCATCTGCCATTTTTTTCCCAAGGTTAAAGGCAGCCTTTGAAGGAACTTTGTCTATATTAAACCCGTAGAAATTTCTTCCTGTAGGTACGGCAGCCGGATTACGGACAGGGTCATTGCCTTCTCCTGCTGGGATATAGCCACCGTCAAGGGCATTTAAAAGGGATGCAATTTCATTTTTACCGCATTTTTCAATGGCTGTTTTCATTTGATTTACTTTTATTTCAGGACTCATGGAACAGATCGCTTCCACAAGATCGTCAAGTGGTTTTCCCTCAGGCGAACTGCCAAAGGAGTGCAACCCGTAAGGTATTAATTTTTCCTGGAGTTCAAGGATATAATGCTCAATTTTTTCAACTGAGGCATAATCAATTTTTTTGATTTTAAGATCATGGTCAAGCCCTAATTTCAGTACAAGTTTTTTAACCGATGCAAGTTTTTCTTCTGCAAGAAAGGTATCTTTTTCCAGGGCGGTATGATACTCGTCGATCAGGCCGGTCAGTTTTCTGTATTCCATGTAGGACCCGCCTTTTTTAAGGGGAGGAATTAAATGGTCAATGATAACGCCTCTGCCCCTTCGCTTTGCCTGTATTCCTTCGCCTATATTGTCCACAATGTACGGATAGATATTCGGTATATCCTGAAGCAGAATATCAGGCGGGCATGAAAGGGAAAGGCCGATCTGTTTTCCGGGCAGCCATTCATGGGTGCCGTGCTTTCCAAGGCTGATTATTGCATCTGCTTTGAATTCTTTTTTCAGCCACAGATAAAATGCAATATACTGATGGTGCGGATATATTTTGGGATCATGATACAATTTAACGGCATCTTCCCCGAACGCCCTGTTCGGCTGTGGAAGGAGAATAATATTTCCAAGATGAATGACCGGAATAATTATTTCTCTGTTCTTTGTCATTATATTAAAATCATCGGGTTTTCCCCATTGACGTACGACATTCTTTTTGAATTCGGAATCTAAGGCTGCAAACCAGGTTTTATATTTTGCAATAGGAATTTTTATCACATCGCCTTTTGAAATCAATTTGTCAAGTTCTCCAGGAGCATATGAGCCTATATTCCTTCCTCCAAGGAGTATTTCTTCTTTTATTTTTTCCTTTGAAGGCAAGGGGCCTTTAATCCGGTAGCCCTTTTTTTTCATGGCTTTTAAAATTTTTGGAATGGATTTAAAAATATTAAGATAACTTGCGCCTACATTCTGTTTTCCCGGGGGATGGTTCCAGTAGAGGATGGCGATTTTTTTTTCTTTTTCAGGCAGCACTTTGAGTCTGTACCAGCTTTTCATTCTTTTGATCATAAAATTTATATATTCAGGCATGGGGATCGTGTCAAAAACCACATTCGTCATTCCCTTCATGCTGTAAGATGTTTTACCGCCGACCATGGAAGGCTCTATTGCCCCGTTCTGTTCAGGAATACATACCTGCCAGGCAGTTCTTATGGGGGAAATACCGCGTTTTGATTTTTTCCACTGGTCAATGGTAATTGCATGGGCTAAAAGGGGCATGAAAACAGGGGCGTTTATCTGCTGCAGAATTTTTTTTGTTTCTTTTTCAAACCCCCTTAAAAATCTGAATGAAAAACCGCATATTATTTGAACCCTGGGCTTTTTATTTTCATCTAAAAAATATTTTTTCATGGATTTATTGTAGGGTGGCCTGCCAAAAACAGGCAGGGCATTAATTTTTTGTTTTTCAAGGGAATGGATTATACAGGCTTCTATTTTGCCCCTTTCCTTTAAAACGGAACTTGAAAAAGTGGGTATGCCCACCCAAAAACCGTTTCGATGATATTTGCCGGTTTTTTTATACCATTTCAGGTACTCGTTAAAAGAGGAGAATATTGTTGAAGCATCGGGGTGGAATATACCCGATTCCGGCAGAATAAAGGGCCTGGCATAGGAAAATTTTTCTTTCTGATCCGATAGAACCATAAGAAGAAGATTTTTGATATTTTCAGGGGTGGCAGGAGAATAATATTGTTCGGTTTTAACAATAGGATTAATTCCTTGTTTTTTCAGTGAA
>CAZLBE010000076.1:0-3587 GCA_964557635.1 uncultured Desulfobacterales bacterium | reverse complement strand
AGAATAATATTGTTCGGTTTTAACAATAGGATTAATTCCTTGTTTTTTCAGTGAATGGGCTAAATATGAGCATCTAAGGCTGTATAATTCAGGTTTTTTCCCCTTCAAAGCAAAACCTAAAAAATCAACTATCCCTCTGTTCATGAAATCGGCAAGTATTATTCTGCAGTTTTTTATGTCATCGCATTTTACCGTATTATTCCTTATTTCCCTGTCTGTGTAGAATTGAAAGGAATATTTTTTTGCAACTCCGGGAATTTTTTCAAGCTCTTCAAATGCTTTTGAAGTGATAAGACTGTCTCCTGACATGATAAACATGGCAATTTTTGTTTTTGCAGAATCAGCCACGGCACTTAAAGTTTGCAAAAAAAACAGTATGGACATCATGATAAAAATCATGATAAAAGTTTTATTTATCTTCATTTACAGCTTCCTCCGGTATATATATCACACGCCCGTCCTTAAGCTGGTATGCAGTACCGAGCCTCATGCCTTCCTCTCCTCCCGCCTTTCTGTTTGTAACCTTTCTGACCTTTATATCCTTTCCTTTTTTAGTAATTATTTTCCATTGGTTATCCGTTTTTTTCATGATGGTTATTTCACTTTCAGGATTGAAAAAATCAAGAACCTGGTAAGCTGCCATAAGGGAAAGAAGCATTGCAACGATAAACACAAGTGCCACATCAAAAAGATTGGCAACCCCGTTTAAGGGTTCCTCATGCTTTGTGCCTGACCATTTATCCGAATATTTTCTTTTCAGGTATTTCATAATTTTCCTTAAAATTTTTAATATTAAAAAAAGGTATTTCTTTTTTCTTTGTCATGGCTTCCGTTATAAGCTCAATATTATGCATATCTTCTGCTGCCCAGCGTTCTTTTACCGTAGAAAAAAAATAGGCGCTTATTCCAAGTGCAATCCCCACAACCGTGGTTGTAAATGCAAGTATGAGGCTGGAGGAAAGCTGGGCCATATTCCCCTGTGTCAGCCCGCTGAGACCTGTACCCATGGGAATCAAAGTGCCCATGAGGCCAAGGCTTGGGCCTATCCTTACTATCAGGCGTATTTTATCGACATCTTTTGTTAGCAAAAATTCTTTTTTCTGAATGAGATCCTGTATCCTCTCTTCACAAAACAAGGTGTTTTTGTAAAGCACAGCTTTTAGTTCTTCTGCATATTCAATGATATGAACCGGCATATTCCGGCAGATTTCAGTGTCAAGTTTTTTTTCTTTATGAATTGTTTCAAGATAATCGGCAGTGGAACCGTTTGAAGAAAAACGGACCCGTTTTATATATTCTGCAAAAAAACCGCCGGCATAGGTTATCATCCACAGGCTGAGGATAATAAGTAAAATCATTACAGGGTAAAGAAGAGCCGTTGAAATGGTATAAAGGGTTGTCTGAAATACAGGAAAGATATTCACTTAAATTCTCCTTTGGAAAAATAGGTTTTAATAAATCCGATCCCCCCCAAAATTACAATGATTGCAATCAAAACAGCTATATCAGACTGATCCGATGAACCTGCAGGCCTATTGGAGCAAGCCATGGCAAAAGCGGCTTTTATTTGAGGATAAATGGGGGCGATAATCAGCGAAATTAGAAAATAGAGGGAAACCAGACTCATTGCCGCTCCAAGAAAAGTTCTGCCTGTATTGATCCTGTTTCTTAAAGGGAAAATCAGGCATACGGTAAAAAATACAATAAAAGTGAAAACACCAAAAAGGATAAAGGTTGTCATAAACGGAGAAAAACTGAACAAAGAACAGGAAAGAGCAAGGTTAAGCAGGATTACTACGGCGCATACAGGGCATGGCAGAATCAAAAGAAGCCCTGCAGCAAGTGAGGTTTTTCCATTTTTGCCGGAATTTTTAAGTAAAAGATTTACACCCCAGAAAAGAAGCCCTGATGCAATGGCAAGATGCAGGATCAATCCGTATCGGATCATATTGATAAACTGATCCAGATATTTCTGGAGATCAAGATGTATAATCAGGCAGGCAAGACCCAAAAATAGCACAAGGTAAATCAGAAACGCGGCTGCAGTGATTATTATTTTTTTGGGAATGGATAATAAACTGCCATATATATAAGGGGCAAGCCCAAGACCGACTTTTATCCCGAATACAGAAAAAGCCATAAAAACGCCTGTAATCCAGAATTCTTTTACAATTGACATCTGTTTTTCCTTATAACCGCCATGAGGCCGATTAAAATGTGATTTCATAACCTATTTTGAAAAGACGGGGCATTCCATAATAAAGATATTTTGTGGAAGATGATGAAAGCATGCTTCCGTAGGTCTGGACATCTTCATTAAAGATATTATCAATTCCCATTGTCACATATCCTTTGAAAAGCCTGTATTTGGCATAAAAATTAAGTGTAGAATAATTATCAAGCCCCCTTTGTCTGTCTGCTGCAATATCGCATGACAGATCAGCCGTTATCTTTTCGGTCTGATATGAAATGCCCGCACTGGAGTTGAACTTGTCGCCGGCCTGATACTCATCACCGCTGGTATTTTCTGCTTTGGGATCCGCCCAGTAACCGGCGGTATTTAATGATATGTGTTGCAAAAAATTTGTTAGTTTATAAAATGGAAAAACAGTTGCTTCCCACTCAACTCCGCTCGATTCATAGTCACCGGCATTATAATAGGTCATGGGAGACAATGAGCGGTCGATCTCTATCTTGTCAGTGTATTTCATGTAAAAACCTGCAAGTCTCGTGGTGACAAACCGGTTGTCAAATTTAATTCCTCCCTCATATGTCCACCCCTCTTCCGGATTAAGGTTGGGATTTCCAACCATAAATGAACTATTATAGTAAAGATTGTTATAGGTTGGAGCACGGAATGCTTTTGCCGCATTTGCAAAGAAATTCAAATTTATATTTTTGACAGGCTGATAATTTATTCCAAAGCTTGGCAGAAATTTATCGTAATCAGATGCATCTGAATCGCCTTTGATAAACTGTTCCCTTGCCCCCATTGTCAATATCAACCGTTCGAAAAATTCTTTTTTTACCTGCATAAAACCTGAATAATCATTTCTGTGATGCTTTCCATACTTGTTATTGTAATCCGCCCGTCTGTAGATGTAATCACCGCCAAAAATAAATTCCGTATCCATCAAAGAAAGCCTGTAATCACCTTCAAATCCGTAATTATAATTTTTATTATTATCTTCGGATTTGGAAGGATTTGTGAACTCATTTCGTTTCATCAAGCTGTAATTGTAAAAGGATTTTAATCGTAAAAAACTGTTTTCATACCTTATATCTGCAAAATGTTTATGGTGATGAACCTGTCACTTTTTCTTTCATCCATTGGAAATTTTTCCGCGGTTACGGTAATTTCGTCAAGTTTAACCAAGCCTGTTTTTTCATTTTGAGCCATTGCTTTATCTGCTGACAAACAAGGCAAACAGAAAATACACACAAAGAAAAGCGTTGCTGTAATTATTTTTTTCATTTTAAATTTCTCCTTATTTTTCCCTATCCCTGTTTAAGGAAACAGCACAGGTGTAATTATTTATGGTCTATGATTTTTTTTAAAAAAGAATATGAAGAATTTTGGCAAAAAA
>CAZLBE010000075.1:0-7288 GCA_964557635.1 uncultured Desulfobacterales bacterium | reverse complement strand
GAGGATGTGTCATAATTGCATCTCCTTGTTGTTGTGTTTAATCCTTAAAAATGCAGTTCAAAGTGTCGACAGCGTAAGCCCCCTGTGGGTTATAGATTCAGCCCATCAGGACACAAAGGCGATCAGGGATTTTGCCTTGACGGGCGTTAAGAAGCGCAGGCTGTTTGAGGACATACTTGACCGCAGTTCCTGCGCTTTAGACCGGCAAGGCAAAATACCCGCCGACTGTCCCGGGCTGGATCTATCACCCACAGGGGGCGGCATTATGCCATTATCATTTTCATAATTTAAAGCTTTCTTCCATTCTTCCAAGTCCTCAAAAATTTAAAAATGCCATCCAATGCTAACAACTGATAACTGACAACTGATAACTGCTTTGCCAAGCTACATCATGAAATAGGGATCAACATCTATTTCAAGTTTTACATCTTTTCCGGCAAAGGCTTTTTTATCATATACAAGTTTTTTTACAACTTTATTTAAAAGAAAGTGAGATGTGCTTTTTAAAAGAATCTGCCACCTGTACCGTGATGCTATCTTTGGAATACCAGCTTCAATGGGTCCTAAAAGCTGAACAGGAACATGGGCTTTATTTTCCTGCTCAATAAAAGTTCTGCATATCTCTCCCACAAGCATGGAACGTTCTTTAACCCTGTCCTTATCTTTACCTGACAACTTTAACTGGATTATTCTGGAAAAGGGAGGATATAAAAGCGCTTTGCGAAACGGCAGTTCTTTTTGATAAAATTCCATAAAATCCTGTTTCATTGATGAAATAATACTGAAATGATCAGGGGTATAGGTCTGCATGATCACTTTCCCCTTTGTTTTTCCCCTGCCGGCCCTGCCTGCAACCTGGGCAAGAAGCTGAAAAGTCCTCTCAGACGACCTGAAATCGGGAAAATTAAGGGACATGTCAGCACATATAATACCGACAAGCGTGATAAATGGAAAATCATGGCCCTTGGCTAACATCTGGGTTCCGACAATTATATCAACAGTTCTGTTCCTTATTCTTTTCAGTATCCTTACAATTTCGCCTTTTCTGCTCACTGTATCCTGATCAAGCCTTGCTATCCTTGCATCGGGAAACATGGATGTCAACATGGATTCTATTTTTTCAGTACCAAAGCCCAGAGATTTAATTTTTGAAGAGCCGCAGGCCGGGCATTTTGTTTTTGAAGGCATGGAAGAACCGCAAAGATGGCATTTAAACCTGTCCGTGTCCCTGTGCAGGGTCATGGTGATATCACAGAATCTGCATTTAATCGGCTCGCCGCATGATTCACACACCGGAAAAGTGGCAAATCCCCTTCTGTTTAGAAAAATCAACGCCTGGTTGCCATTATCAAGGCAGTTAATAATCTGTTTTGACAATTCCGGGGTTATTATTTTTTCCCTGCCCCTGAAATCCTTGTATTTTTTTAAATCAACAAGGGTTATTTGGGGAAGGGGATGCCTGTTTATTCTTTTTTCAAGTTTCAGTTCCAAAAATTTTCCCTGGCAGGCATTGAAATAGGACTGTACCGACGGTGTTGCAGACCCTAAAATCACCGGTATATTTTCAAGTTTTGCCCTGACAACGGCAAGATCTCTTGCATTGTACTTAAATCCAGTTTCCTGTTTATAGGATGTGTCGTGCTCTTCATCAACAATGATAAGACCTAAATATTTAACAGGCGCAAAAATAGAGGATCTTGCCCCGATGACAATTAAAGCTTCTTCATTTAAAATACGCTTCCACTGATCAAATAACTCCCCCATGGACAACCCGCTGTGAATGACAGCAATTGTATTGCCGAATCTTGCCCTGAACCTCCGTTCCGTCTGGGAGATAAGGGAGATTTCAGGCACAAGAATAATAGCTGATTTTCCTTTTGCAACAATTTCTGAAACAAGGCGCATATAAACTTCGGTTTTTCCGCTTCCTGTAACACCGGATAAAAGATATGTCTGAAAGCCCTGGTTGATTTTTTCTTTTACATTGGATACCACCTTTTTCTGCTCGTCTGTGAGCTCCGGCGGAATATCAGGTTCTACAGGATCTCCAAAGGGATCTCGAAACACCTGTTTTTCAATTATTTTAAGATGCCCTGATTCTGCAAGAATTTTAACTAATCTTGGTGCAGAAGGCACCTCTTTTTTTAATTTTTTCAGGGATATCTCTTTTCTCTTTTTTACAATATCTAAAATAAGAACCCTTTTTGCGGAAAAAGAGGCAGGCACAGGCGAATCGGAAAAAATTATGAATTTTTCCTTTTTCATCCGTGTTTTATCACGTCTAAGTTTGTTTGTGATGTTAACAAGGCCTCTTTCGTGCATTTTTCTTACAAGTGAATTGATTCCCGGATTTTCATTACGTTTAATAATAGTCTTAAGGGGAATGGATTTTTGCTTAAGGGGAATGAATTTTCCATTGATAAGCAAATTAATAATTTCCGATTCCCCTGAACTTAAAATTTTATCTTTAAAAGCTTGTTCCCCTTTATCGGAACAAGAGACAACGGAAATATCGCAGGTATTTAAGCCCACGGGCAGAGCTGATTTTATAACCTCCCCAATCGGATGAATATAATAATCAGCAGCCCAGAAAAAAAAGGGGATCATGGATTCATGAAACATTGGAGCATCATCAAGAAGATCAAGAATTAATTTAACCCTGTACCCATCTTTGTTTTCAGCCTGCCTTGACAGAATATAACCCGTAACCCTTCGCCTGCCAAAAGGTACAAGCACCCTCATCCCGGGGCAGGCATCTTTTACAAGATGGTCAGGCGCCCTGTAGATATAGGTGCCATAAACGGGAAGAGCTATTGCAATTTTGAGATATTCTTTGGTTTCCATATTGACCTTTCAACACAAAACAATAAAAATATCAATAAAATTGATCCTGAAAAATGATCAATTGAATTTTTAATGTATATTTACTATGATGAAATCATTATGAAAAAAATTGAAAAAATCAACAAAAGATTAAATGATAAATTGCATGCGGAACTGATCAATAAATTTCAAAAAACCATTAAAAATTACAATATGCTGGTCTGCGAAGATTCCGTTCTTGCTGGCGTTTCAGGAGGACCTGATTCAATGGGTCTTATTTTGTTTTTAATGGAAATAAGAAAAAAATACTCATTGAACCTCGGGATAGCACATATAAATCACTGCCTCAGGGGAAAAGAGTCTGACAGAGATGAAAAATTTGTTAGAAATTTTGCCAGTAGAACAGGGCTTCCATTTTTTTCTACAGCAATGGATGTGAAATCCATGGCAAAAAAAAACAAACTGTCAATTGAAGAAGCAGCAAGAAATGTTCGCTACTCCTTTTACAAAGAAATCTGTGAAAAACACAATTTCTCAAAAACTGCCCTTGCCCACAACAGTGATGACAATGCAGAACTTGTTTTAATGAACCTTTTAAGGGGAAGCGGACCAAAGGGGCTGTCAGGTATTCCAATTAAAAGGAACGAATTGATAATAAGGCCATTAATTGATTTCTCAAAAAAGGAAATTTTAAATTATCTTCAATTGAAAAACCAGGATTATGTTATTGATTCTTCAAATAATGATCTGTACTTTTTACGCAACAGGATCAGGCATTCTCTTATTCCCTTTTTAGAAAAGGAGTATAACCCTTCCATTACAGATTCACTTAACCGCCTCAGCCATATTATAAGAGATGAAGATCAATGGATGGGAAATGAGGTATCCCCTGTGTTTGAAAAAGCATTGATTAAGCACGAAAAAAATGAAATCCAGCTTGATTATTATGTGTTAAGTGGCCTGCACAGAGCTGTATTAAGAAGAATTATCAGGATGTCGATTAAAAAAGTTAAAGGAAATTTAAAGCGTATAACGCTGAAACACATTGATGCTGCAATGGATATTATTGCATCGGATCAATCCGAAAAGAGCCTTGATTTTCCAGACAGAATAAGAATTTACAGGCAAAAAGGAAAAATATTGTTTAAAAAAGAAGCCACACCATTAAGGCAACTTGTAAAAAAAAATAAAATCAAACAGCCCTTTAAATATTTAAAATCGTAATTATTAGTTTAATATTGAATTAAAATCATTTTTGTTATATAAATTTTTTTTGACGGAAATGATTTTGCTGCTTTGTAGAGCCGGCTTCGGATTAACCCCGAATTTGTCTCAATGAATCAAAAATTCTGAACAAAATAAAAAAGGAACTACTTTTGAATCAATTTAATAAAAATATCTCTCTGTGGCTCGTTATTGTGCTGATGATAGTGATGATTTACAATATTTTTAATAATCAGAACAACAATGCCGTTAAAACAAGCATAGGATATTCTGATTTCCTTGCCATGGTTGAAAATCAGCGCGTTAAGGATGTTGTAATCCAGGGACATAATCTGGATATAACCGATACCAACGGAACAAAATACTCATCATTTGCACCGGCAGATGGTGATCTTATTAATATTCTCAGAAAAAACGGGGTTGATATCAAGGCTAAACCGCCGGCAGAATCTTCATGGTTCATGTCCATTGTTATGTCATGGCTTCCCATGCTTGTTCTAATAGGAGTCTGGGTGTTTTTCATGCGGCAGATGCAGGGAGGAGGAGGCAAGGCGTTCTCATTCGGAAAAAGTCGTGCCCGCCTCATGACTGATAACAGTGAAAAAGTCACATTTAAGGATGTTGCTGGCATTGATGAAGCCAAGGAGGAACTGTCTGAAATTGTAGAATTTCTTGAAAAGCCTGAAAAATTTACAAGACTTGGAGGCCGTATTCCAAAAGGCGTGCTTCTTGTAGGAGCTCCCGGTACAGGAAAAACCCTTCTTTCCAGGGCAGTTGCAGGAGAAGCAGACGTTCCTTTTTTTACCATCAGCGGATCTGATTTTGTTGAGATGTTTGTGGGTGTCGGAGCCTCAAGGGTAAGAGATCTCTTTGCCCAGGGTAAAAAAAATGCCCCCTGCATAATTTTTATTGATGAAATCGATGCCGTGGGCAGGCAGAGAGGCGCCGGAATGGGTGGAGGCCACGATGAGAGGGAACAAACTTTGAACCAGCTTCTCGTTGAAATGGACGGATTTGAATCCAATGAAGGCGTTATTTTAATGGCGGCAACCAACAGAGCAGATGTCCTTGATCCCGCCCTTCTCAGACCGGGCAGATTTGACCGTCAGGTCATCGTTGATATGCCCGATATCAGAGGAAGAGAAGGAATCCTCAAAGTTCACATGAAAAAAACCCCACTTGCCGATGATGTAAATCCGCTTATTCTTGCCAAAGGTACCCCGGGATTTTCCGGTGCCGATCTTGAAAATCTTGTAAATGAAGCAGCATTGCTTGCTGCTAAAAGAGACCATGAAAAACTTAACATGATCGATTTTGAAGATGCCAAGGATAAAGTATATATGGGACTTGAACGTAAATCTAAAGTGATAAGGGAAGATGAAAAAAGAACAACTGCCTATCATGAAGGAGGACATGCACTTGTAGCAAGGCTGATGCCCGGAACCGACGTTGTTAATAAAATAACCATCATCCCAAGGGGAAAAGCTGCAGGCGTTACATGGTTTCTGCCCGAAGAAAGCACTTTTAAATACAAGGATCAACTGCAGAGTGAACTTGCAGTTGCATTTGGAGGCCGTGTAGCAGAAGAACTTATATTTAACCGTATCAGTACAGGCGCATCAAATGATATAAAACAGGCTACTGCCCTTGCAAACCGCATGGTAAGAGTCTGGGGAATGAGTGAAAAATTAGGTCCCCTTTCCTATGACCAGGGTGAAGAACATATCTTCATTGGAAGGGAAATTTCCCAGCCAAGGGAGTATTCCGAGGATACTGCAAAAACGATTGATGCTGAAGTTTCTGCCATAATACATAACAGTTATGACGCTGCAAAAAAAGTTTTAAATGATAACATTGAGATTCTCCATAAACTTGCAGCCCTTTTAATTGAAAAAGAAACTGTCATGGGCGAGGAATTGGATGAACTGATCAAATCCATGAAACCTGATTTTAATCCTTCATTAACAAAGGATCCTTCCCTTGATAACAGAGATAAGAACAACAGATCAGATACTCGCGATAATAATGGAAAAAAGGCTGATAAAAGCAAGACAGAAAGTGCTGAATCAAAAAGTGCTGAATCAAAAACCGGGGAAGCTCACTTTTCAGATGATAACAGATCAAAAGAAGCAGAAGGTTCCAGTGATTCATCAGACAAGCAGTAAGACTCGGCTAATGAGATGTCAGATAATACGAAAAACAGTGAGGGATAATCCGGAAAATAATGAACTCTTATAATATTAAGTGGAATGGATTCCAGCTTGAATTAGGTGAAAAAACCTGCATTATGGGTATTTTAAACACAACGCCTGATTCCTTTTCAGACGGGGGAAAATACCTTGCCCATGATGCCGCAGTTGCCCATGGGCTGCAGCTTGTTGCCGATGGTGCTGATATACTTGATATTGGAGGAGAGTCGTCCAGACCATTTTCAGATCCTGTTTCCGCCATGGAGGAAATACAAAGAGTTGTTCCTGTCATTGAAAAGCTTTCCGCTAAAATAGATGTTCCAATTTCCATTGACACGACAAAGGCTGTTGTTGCAGATGAAGCACTGAAAGCAGGTGCATCCATTATCAATGATATAAGCGCCTTTAATATTGACCCTGAAATGGCCGGTGTTGCTGCTGCAAATAATGTTCCCGTTATACTGATGCACATGAAGGGTAAACCAAAGACAATGCAGGTGAATCCGGAATATGATGACCTGTTTCAGGAAATTATCGATTTTCTTTTTCAGCGTGCAGACTTTGCAGTGAAAGCCGGGATCAAAAAGGAAAATATCATACTTGATCCGGGTATTGGATTTGGAAAAACAGTAGAACATAACCTTATGCTGATTAAATATCTGAAAAAAATTCTTGATATGGGGTTTCCCGTGCTAATGGGACCGTCAAGAAAATCATTTGTACAGAAGATCCTCTCTGATATTAACAAAAAAGAGATAACTGCAGCATCTGTTGAGACCGGACAGGCAACCCTTGCTGCAGTTGCAGCCTGTGTTATGAACGGTGCCCATATTGTGAGGGTTCATGATGTTGCTGCGGTTAAGCCCCTTATTCAGATCCTTAATGCAATTTTAAATGTATAAGAGTGCTGACAAAGATAGCAATGGCATAATGCCGCCACTTTGAACAACATTTTCCTATAACGGCCATGAGGCCGATCTGGATTGGCCTATATTTACCTCACAACAAAAAATGAAATAAAAGTAATGGGTTACATTTTATTTCATATAAAA
>CAZLBE010000074.1:0-7329 GCA_964557635.1 uncultured Desulfobacterales bacterium | reverse complement strand
TTAACTGCATGAAATGTGCATCGAATTATACATTCTCCGCATCCAATACACAGCTTGGGGTTTATCTGAGCCTTTTCATCAACAAGCTTTATGGCATTTGCCGGGCAGTGTTTAATACATTCAGAACAGCCCTGGCATTTTTTCTTTTTTATTTTCGGGCTTACCGTGGAATGCTGATCAAGCTTGCCTTTTCTTGAGGCGCATCCCATTCCGATATTTTTTAAAGCACCTCCAAATCCTGCGAGTTCATGTCCCTTGAAATGGGCTACTCCTATTAAGGCATCACTTGCTGCTATTTCAGCTCCGATATGGACATGGGTGCAGTGCTTCTGGTTCACTTCAACTGCAACTTCGCTGTTTCCCCTGAGGCCGTCTGCAATAATAATGGGGGCATTATCTGTACTTGAATAGGAAAATCCGTTTTCTATGGCTGTTTTAATATGCGAAGGGGTGTCGCTTCTTGTGCCTGCATAAAGGGTGTTTGCATCGGTTAAAAATGGAACAGCCCCTGTTTCCCTGATTGTTTTAACTATTCTGCTTATGTAAAGCGGACGGATAAATGCAGTATTTCCTTTTTCTCCAAAATGGAGTTTTATTCCGGCAAGATCGTCTTTTGCAAGTATATTTTTCATTCCTGCAGTGTCAAGAAGTCTTGCAAGCTTATCAATAAGATTTTCCCTGGAGTTTGCCCTGAAATCGGTAAAATATACCTTGCTTTTCATGATTTATCTCCTTTGAGTGTTTAAATTTTTATGTATAGATTCCAGCATGTTTTAGTGCCTTACCCCTGAATTTCTGTAATAAAAAACAAGAAATTGAGGTAGGAATATGGGTTGCGGGCATAGTTAGCTTTAGGTAACCGCTCACAGTCAATTTATGAACTGTAAGCGTTTACAGGGTGCTGCAGATGCAAGGCGGCGGGCAGGCGGACGTGTAGTACTACTTGTGTACTTCAAGTGCCCGTCAACGCTGCAGGTGCAGTGTCCTGTGAACGCTTACCATTTTAGATGCATTGGTAAAATAAACACCTGAAACAACAAGCACTGCTCCAATAAATAATGAAATTGTAATTTGTTCGTCAAGTATAAAAAAAGAAAGAATAATCGCACTTATGGGGACAAAATTTATAAATACACTCGCTTTGGTGGGACCGATCCGGTTTATTCCTTCATAGTACCATAAAAATCCTATAACCGTTCCAAAAAAACCAAGGTAAAAAAGGCTTGTCCAGTCCGTTACAGAATAGGAACCTATATTGGAAAAAATATCATTATAAAGAGCAGGAATGAAAAGAAGTGCTGCACCAATGACTGATGAATAGCAGACAGATACTATTGGGGATAAATCATCCATAACCGCCCTGCCAATAAGTGAATAACTGACCCAGCTCAAAACGCATCCGCAGATTAAAAGCTCCCCTTTCCCGAAACTGTATCCTACAAAATCGGTTATCCTGCCATTAGATATGACAATTATTGCCCCTGTAACAGACATTAGAATGCCGATAATTTTTATTAAATCAAGGCGTTCTTTAAAGAACAGGGCAGACAATAAACTTATAAAAATAGGGTTCAGGGCAATGATTAGCGCTGCCCTGCCTGCATTTATATAGCGAAGGCCGGTTAAAAACAAAATATTATAGGCAAATACACCTGTAAGCCCTAAGAGAACTACAGGTAGTATTTGTGTTTTTTTAAGTTTTGGCAGTTTTCCCTCAATTTTTATTGTGATAATAATCAAAAAGAATGAAGCAATTGCAAAGCGTAAAAAAGATGCAGAACACGGATTAACCGTTTCAGATATCATTTTTCCGGCAATAAATGTTCCACCCCAGAAGATGGCGGTCAATAATAGTTTAATGTATATAACAAGATTTTTCTGCACAAATTCACTCTTATTGTTTAGGACATTCTTCATGTTAATTTCCATGTGATTCAGGTCGCTTGCCTGGAAAATTTAAAAAAAAGATTTGATAGATAATGGTTAAAAAAAGCAAAACTGTTATTGACTATTTTGATAAAAAAGTCTATCTTTTTTGTGAAATTTTTTACTGGTCTCTTGTATTTTTTTGTGTGATCAAAGGTGCCCATGTATGAATTCGACTGATAATTCACCATGAGAACCATAATAGCATGTAAACCATAATAAAAGAATTAATTATGAGAAAAAGAATCCCGGTAATTTTTTTAAGCGTTGTTGTGATCCCATTTCTGTTAATTGGATGCGGTGGCAAATATTCAGATGTAAAAAAAGTTAATGAGAAATATATTGCTCTGATAGAGGATTATATTGCTGATATAAACAAGGCAGACAATGCAGATGATGCAGCAAAAGCTGTGAATAAATTTGCAGACGGAATGGATGCCCTGTTACCGGAAATGCAGGAATTTACGAAAAAATATCCTGAACTGAAGGATAAATCAAACCCGCCGGAAGAACTTAAGGAAATCGATAGAAGAGTTAAAGAAACGAGTAAAAAAATGGTTGATGCCATGATGAAACTGATGCCGTACATGATGAACCCTAAGGTTTTAAATGCCGAGAAACGACTTGGCTCTATTATGACGAAAAAATAGAAAATACATGTCTTTTTCTAAAGCGAACTATGCCCGCAACCCATGTGTCTACCTCAATTTCTTGTTTTTTATTACAGAAATTCAGGGGTAAGGCACTAATGGCGGGTGTATATATGCATTAGATGGATATAAGCTAGCCTGCAGAGACCGGATGACAATTGTGAAAAGATAAATTCAATATCAAATAAAACAAAATTTAAACGGAGGCAGTCGTGATTTCAAAAAAACTTCAGGATGCTATTAATTATCAGATAAACAAGGAACTTTTTTCAGAATATTATTACCTGTCAATGGCAGCATATTTAAGTGCTCAGGGACTTCCGGGATTTGAAAATTTTTTTCTTATCCAGGTGCAGGAAGAAAGGTTTCATGCAATGAAAATGTACAATTTTTTAAATGAACGGGGTGGCCGTGTGATTTTATCCCAGATCGATACCCCCACAACTGAATTTAAGTCTCCCCTTGAAGTTTTTGAGCTTGCATATAAACATGAGCAGTTTGTAACAAAACTCATTAATGACTTAATGGATATTGCCATATCTGAAAATGATCATGCTGCAAAAAGTTTCCTTAACTGGTTTGTTGATGAACAGGTGGAAGAAGAAGCTTCAATGGAAGGTATTGTCAACAAGCTGAAACTCATCGGCGGAAAAGGCAACGGCCTTTTGATGATAGATAAGGAACTTGGAGCAAGGACTTTTACACCGCCTGCAAAATAAAATTTTAGCATTACAGTCAGGTTATGCATGGATTTTATATTCAGCAGCATTATACTTTAAAAAACTGCCATAGCAAAAGTTGATCTGTCCATGGCAGTTTTTTCATTCTGTTTTTATTTTTTGTCAGAATCTTTTATTCTTTGAGACAACCCGGACAAAAATAGATCGATCTCATGGCCGTTAAATGAAATAGACGTAAATCTTTACAGAACTAAAGTTTTAATTTAAAGAGAAAAATAGTTCAGAAAAGAATCAGTCAAATTCAATAACCTGTCCGATATTTTTCTTTTCTGCCTGCTTAAGTATTGCCGTCCCCGTTGCTGCATCCTGAATTGCAATGCCCACTGTTTTAAAAAAGGTGATCTCCTTCTTATTTTCACGGCCTTTCTTTTTACCTGCAAGGATTTCCCCTATTTCAGCATAAATTTCTGCTTTGTTTGCAATGATCTCTCCTGCTTCTGCAAGGCAGGCATCTTTTGAATCCACAATTATTTTTGAAATTTCCATTGTTTTTGCATCAAGCTCTTCCAAGGCTTGCCCCTTCTATCATTGCCAGTGGAATTCCTGTTTCAGGATCAAGGACAATAACAAGGCCGTTCACTGTGGGAAGATTGTATTTTCTGTTATTCTCATAAACAGAAACCAGCTTAATGCTAAGGGAATTTGATTCCTTTAAAAAGGCCGGCATGAGAAGGGTGGTGCCTTTTTCCCCTTGAATCCTGCTCCTTAAGGGAACCATTGCATTTCCAGAGGAAAACACTTTAAATGCGCCTTCAAGGATTTCAATTGTATCTGCCATGGAGATAGCTTTTTTCAAATCTTTTGAATTGATAATACGTATTTTCATTTTTTCCCCTTTATTTTTTTTATAATCGCTTCATGGCGGTTTTATCTTTGAATTATTTCAATGAAAGCAATTGTACAATACCTGTACAAATTGTCAAGGATACCTGAAATCTTCGTTTAACGGTAATTGTTCACAGTCAATTGGCCAATAGTAAGCCTTTACATATGGTGCTGCAGGTGCAGTGTCCTGTGAACGCCTGCGTCTAAAGAAAATAAACTGATCAAAAACTGTGGTATTATTTATCTTCATTGACAAAAACAGGGTTTAATATTATTTAAACCCCCATGGAAAAGCATAAAAGAAAATACTTAAAAGATTACAGGCCGCCTGAATATCTCATCGATAAAATTGATCTTCATTTTGACTTAAACGAGAATAATACCAAAGTTATGTCAACAATGCAGATCAGGCGCAATACCGATATTGCCGATGAAAGCACTCCCCTTGTTTTTGACTGCGGATGCCATCCGGAAAATATCGATTCCGTTATAGCAGAAGACATGGTACTGCTTCCCGATGAATATGAAATAAAAGAAAAAACGTTTATTCTGCCAAAGGTCCCTGAGCTGTTCACACTTGAGATTACAATAGTTTTAAATCCAAAGCAGAATACCAGCCTTGAAGGACTTTACAAGTCAGGTTCAACGTTCTGCACCCAGTGTGAGGCCGAAGGGTTCAGGAAAATAACCTGTTTTCCTGACAGGCCCGATGTGATGACGAAATTTTCATGTACCATCACTGCAGATAAGGAAAAATATCCCGTTCTTCTGTCCAATGGCAATCTCATAAAAAAAGGGAATCTTCCCCATGGCAGGCATTTTGTTCAATGGGAAGACCCGTTTAAAAAGCCGTCCTATCTTTTTGCCCTGGTTGCAGGGGACCTTGTCTGTATTGAAGATACTTTCACAACCTGTTCCGGCAGGGATATATCCCTTAAGATATATGTTGAGCATGAAAACAGAAATAAATGCGGCCATGCCATGAAATCTCTTAAACAGGCCATGGAATGGGATGAGAAGCGTTTCGGAAGGGAGTATGACCTTGATCTGTACCAGATTGTGGCTGTGAACGATTTTAATATGGGGGCAATGGAAAACAAGGGATTAAATATTTTTAATTCGAAATATGTCCTTGCAAAGCCTGAAACTGCAACTGATATGGACTTTATGAATATTCAGGCAGTCATAGCCCATGAGTATTTCCATAACTGGACAGGAAACAGAATAACGCTTAGAGACTGGTTTCAGTTAAGTCTGAAAGAAGGGCTTACAGTGTTTCGGGATCAGGAATTTTCTTCTGACATGAATTCAAGAGGTGTTAAACGTATCAGCGATGTAAAAAAACTTAAAGCATTTCAGTTCCCCGAAGATTCAGGCCCCATGGCGCATCCTGTAAGACCTGTATCATACATTGAGATGAATAATTTTTATACCACAACCGTTTACAATAAAGGTGCTGAACTTATCAGGATGATCTTCCAGATTCTTGGGAAAAATATTTTCAGAAAGGGGATGGATCTTTATTTTGAAAAATTTGACGGTAAAGCAATCATAATTGAAAATTTCATTGAAACCATGGAAGAGGCATCCGGAATTGACCTTTCACAGTTCAGACTGTGGTATTCTCAGTCAGGAACCCCTGTTGTTACAATAAAAAGGGAATATGATCTTAAAACAAGAACGCTTCTTATACATTTAAGCCAGCACATCGATCCCGACGGAAATCAAAGCCTGAAAAAACCGATGCATATTCCCGTTAAAATCGGGTTTATAAGCAGAAAGGGCATGGATATAACAGAAAATATTATAGGTGCACCGGAAAAAAAATCACATGTTCTTCATTTTAAAAAGGAAAAACAGACTTTTGCTTTTAATGATGTTCCTCCGGGAACGATTCCATCAATGTTCAGGGAATTTTCAGCCCCGGTAAAAATGGAAAACGATTTGTCCATGGAAGAGACTGCTTTTCTCATGGCAAACGATAAAGATGAGTTTAACCGGTGGGATGCGGCGCAGCAGCTTTTTTTAAAAGAGATATTTTCTCTTGTTGAAATGATACAAAAGGGAAAAACTCTGAAAGTATCCGAAAATCTGAAAACAGCTTTTAGCAAAGCTTTAAGTGATATGAATGCAGACAGGGCACTTCTTGCCGCTATCCTAACACTTCCCGGTGAAAATGAGGCAGCAGATAATTTTAAAACCATAGATGTCGATGCAATACATGGTGCGCTGCTGTTTTTAAAGCAAACGTTTGCAGAAAATTTCAGCAGAGAATTTCAAAAGATTATAAAGGTATGCTCACAGGCAGATCCCTTTGATTTGTCGGGAAAAGCAATGGGAGACAGAACTCTTAAAAATCTTGCCCTGTCATATCTTGGTTCACTTGGAACAGATGAAATTGCAGAGATGATTTATGACAGGTTCACCCATGCCGCCACAATGACCGATGAAATAGCATCCCTTTCAATCCTCTGTAACATGGAGTCAGAATTTACAAACCATGCCCTTGAAAAGTTTTATTTAAAATGGAAATCCGATCCCCTTGTAATTGACAAGTGGTTTGAGGTGCAGGCAGGTTCGATTCTTCCCGATACTTTTGGGAAAGTTAAAAAACTTGTTGCTCATCCTGATTTTTCTTTAAAAAATCCCAACAGGATAAGATCTCTTATCGGAGTATTTGCAGCGCAGAATCCTTTTAATTTTCACAGATCAGACGGTGAAGGCTATAGATTTACTGCTGATATCATCATGACTCTGGATCAGACCAACCCCATGATTGCCGCACGTCTTGTTTCTGCATTCAACAACTGGAAAAGGTATGATAGTAAAAGAAAAGAAAAAATGCAGAAAGAACTGGTAAATATTATGGCATTGACGTCAATTTCCACGGATGTTTATGAAATTGTTTCAAGAGCTCTCAAATAGTTCAGTGCAGGGCTTTAGCCAGCATAAATTTTTTAAAAGATTAACAATACAACCTGTAATTACTCTGCCGCAGATTTACACAGATAAATGCAGATCTTTTTAAGCATAAAAATATTACAGGTATTATTCTTAAAAGCTTTTGCATTGAAATTGGCCTGTTATTGACTTTTGAAACAAAACCCTGAATTTAAAAAGATTCATATATTAAAATAGTAAATATTCGGCTTATAATGTAAATGTTTGGAGAGTGCCTCATATTCGTC
>CAZLBE010000073.1:0-7344 GCA_964557635.1 uncultured Desulfobacterales bacterium | reverse complement strand
TTAAATTTTACGATTATCAACTACTCTTACCGCTTTGCCCTGGCTTCTTTCAATGGCCTTGGGCTCAACAAGTTTTATTTTGGCTGAAACCCCAAGATATTCCTTGATATCTTTTGAAATTTTTAATTCAAGATTCTGCAGATTCTTAATGGCATCGGAAAAAAGTTCCTCCCTTATTTCAACCCTGACAGTTAAAGTATCAAGGTTGTCAACCCTGTCAACCACGAGCTGATAATGGGGCTGGATATCGTGGGTCTTCATGAGAATACTTTCAATCTGGGAAGGAAATACGTTGACTCCTCTGATGATAAGCATATCATCTGTCCTTCCGGATACCCTGTTCATGCGTACGTGGGTCCTGCCGCATATGCATGGTTCAGGGTTAAGGGAAGTAATATCCCTTGTCCTGTATCTGATTATGGGAAAGGCCTCCTTTGTAAGGGAAGTAAATACAAGTTCTCCGGTCTCACCATAGGGCAGGTTTTCACCTGTTTGGGGATTAATTATTTCAGGTATGAAATTATCTTCAAAAATATGAAGGCCATTCTGAGCTTCGTGGCATTCAATGGCAACACCGGGCCCCATAACTTCACTTAATCCATAAATATCAACGGCTTTTAAATTAAGCTTGTCTTCCAGTTCTTCCCTCATTTTTTCAGACCATGGTTCAGCACCGAATATACCGAATTTAAAACTTAAATCCTTAAAGGATACTCCCATCTCCTCTGCAACTTCTGCAAGATGCAGAATATATGAAGGGGTGCCGGTAAGTATCGTGGGTTTAAAATCCCGCATTATGACGATCTGCCTTTTTGTATTGCCTCCTGAAACAGGTATAACAGAAGCTCCAAGTTTTTCAGCTCCATAGTGGACTCCAAGTCCTCCTGTAAAAAGACCGTATCCAAAGGCGTTGTGCAGGATATCTCCCCTTGTTGCACCGCCTGCGGCAAGACTTCTTGCCATCAAGTTCGCCCAGGTGTCAATATCTCGTTTTGTGTAACCCACAACAGTTGGTCTTCCGGTTGTTCCGGAAGAAGCATGGATTCTTACAATATTTTCCATTGGTACTGCAAACATGTCATAGGGGTAATTATCCCTTAAATCCTGCTTTGTAGTAAAAGGGATTCTTTTAATATCATCAAGGGACTTAATGTCGCCCGGTGTAATTTTAGCTTTTTTAAAACTATTACGGTAAAACGGAACATTTGCATATACACGTTCCAGGGTTGCCTTAAGGCGTGTAAGCTGTATAGCTTTTAACGCCTCCCTTGGCATTGTTTCGAAATCCATATTGTAAATCGACATCAATGATTCTCCCTAATTCTCATAAGTTCCTTTAAAAACGGGCTTTTTCTTTTCAAGAAATGCCTTTGTTCCTTCCTTTGCATCACTGCTTGCCATGCAGATGGCAAAAGCATCTCTTTCAAATCTGCACCCTGTGTCAAGATCAGCATTGATACTGCATTTAATGGATTCCTTTGCTGCGCGCAGGGACACTCTGCCTCTTTTTGTCATTGTCTGTGCACATTTTAACACATCATCCATAAGGGATTCAGGCACGGATATTTTATTGACAAGACCGTACTCAAGCGCCTTTGCAGCAGGAAATGTTCTGCCTGTATATATCAGTTCTCTTGCAAGGTTGGCCCCCACAAGTTTTGCAAGTCTCTGGGTGCCTCCAAATCCCGGAATAATTCCAAGTGTTGATTCCGGAAGCCCGAAAACACCTTTTTCAGATGCATAAATAAAATCACATGCAAGGGCAACTTCAGTTCCCCCTCCAAGGGCAAATCCGTTAACTGCCGCAATAACAGGTATGGGAAGCTTTTCAAGCTTTGCAAGGATACTTTGCCCCTTACAGGCGAACTGCTTGGCCTGGAGCGTGTTCATCTGTGCAAGTTCAGAAATATCAGCTCCTGCAATAAAAGCCTTTTCCCCTGCCCCGGTCAGGATAAGAACTCTTATTTTTTCGTTTGCCTCAATGTCATTAAGTGCTGTGTCAAGTTCATCAAGCAGGGCATTATTCAAGGCGTTTAAAGCCTTTGGTCTGTTAAAGACAAGCGTTGCAATACTGCCGTTGATTTCAAGAATAATGTTTTCAAATACCATTTTTTATCCTCCATTGTTAAAACGATCTGGTTAATTTTTTATCAGTTATCAGTTATCAGTAAAAGCATATCAATCCTGGTTTATCTTCCCTAAAATCGAGGAGAAACCCCAGAATCTTTGATTCTTTGAGGCAAATCCGGGCCAATCCGGATCCGCCTCATGGCTGTTATAGTTGTTTGGGATTTGTTGACTTTATGTATTTTTCAACTCCTTTAATTATGGAATCGCAGAGAGCATTCTGATATTTAGAACTTAAAAGCCTTTTGCACTCTTTTCTATTGCTTAAAAAAGAGGTTTCTATAAGAATGGAAGGCATTCTTGCTCCAATGAGAACATAAAACGGTGCCTGCTTCACACCGAGGTTGACTACACCGGAATATTTTCTTTTCATACCATGGCAGAGAGACTTCTGTACATCTTCCGCCAATCTGCTTGACTCATTAATCTTTTCATTTTTCATAAGGTCATTGAGTATTGATTCAAGATCGCTGATATTCCTTCGGGATGTTGCATTTTCCCTTGCTGCAACCTCTATGGCCTGATTATCTGTGGCAAGATTAAGATAATAGGTTTCAATTCCTCTAATTCTTCTGTTTCTTGATGCGTTACAGTGGATTGATATGAAAAGATCGGCATTTTTTGTGTTTGCAATGGCTGTTCTTTCCTCAAGAGTGAGATAATGATCCCTTGTTCTTGTGAGAAGTACATTGCATTTCAGCTTGCTGCGCATTTTTTTTGCCAGTTTTTTTGCTATTTGTAAAGTGATATCCTTTTCATTAACCCCTTTAAAATACCCTGGAGCTCCAGGATCTTTACCACCGTGCCCAGGATCAATAATAATCTTTCTGACACCAAGTGCAAGTTGTTTTGTGATTTTTGATGAAAGAATATTATCCGTTGAAAATCGTGTCATAGACACGGGCTTTTCCCCGGATTTTTTTCCCTTTGCCGTCCTTTTTTTTGACCATACATCTATCACCAGCCTGAATGGATCTTTTAATGAAAAAATTTTGTAATTATCAAATGATTTTATATCCACAACCACCCTGACCGAGTGCAGGGTGTGCTGACCTGCCCTTGCCTGTATCAAAAGGTCGTCGTTTATGGCTGTAAATTTTGGTACATTCTTTCCAAGCCTTGTTTTATCAATATCAATAAAAAGACGCTGTGGCTTGTTTATGCTGGGATTTCGTTTAAGCAGATGTTCAGTAAAAGACCTTGCCTGGTCAGCATTTACCACAACCCTTGAATATTGGGGATTGGACCAGAATCTAAGTCCTGTAACAATGGCATCCCCGGAAAAATTGTTTTTGCCTTCTGCATTAACAACAGGGAGTTTTGATTTTGTGTTTTTAATGACAGCATCATGAAAATTTTTTGATACGTGCTTATTATTTTTTAGTAAAAGTTTTTTTTGCCTGGAGACCATAGATGGCTTATCACTATCAGTTTTTACTTTTTTTTGTACGGTTTGGTTTTTTTGTATAACTTTGTGCCTGTTTTTTCTTGAGGCTTTTTTTTCAGGTTCAGGTTTTATGTTATATGTCTTTGCCTTTTTGGTTTTTACATTTCTTTTTTTAATTGATGCATATTTTGTTGATCGTTTATTTTTTGTCCGGTTATTAATTGAAATCAATCTAAGCATCTGATGTGCCCGTTTTCTATACAGGCTTGAATGATATCTTTTTTCTATTCTTCTAAGAAGGTCAATGGCTGCTGTTTTATCCTCATATCTCAAGGAAATTTTATAAAGCCTGGCATAAAGTTGTGCCGCTCTGTACATTCCGGCAGGAGCCCATGAACTTTCAGGTGATTGAGTAAACACTTTCTGATATTGATTTATGATGCTGATCCAGTTTTTCCTGTATTTTAACTTAACCGGATCACGGCGTAGATTGAGCCAGCTTTTGTCCGCTGTCATATAATTTTGCTTCGCATTGTCAGAGAAGCATTTTCCAGGGAGAATAAGTCCTGCAGCCTGGACAATAAACAGACAAATATAAAAATAGATGAATAATTTTTTTTTCAGCATTTTTAATTAAGTTGTTTTTTTTAAAAATTTTGTTGAATATCATTTAAAAAATTCAAAGCATCAACAGGGGTTATGGATGATATGTCAAGATTTTTAATTTGTTCCATAATTTTATGATCATCATCATGTTTAAATGCAAAAAGGTCCATTTGGTTTTCTGTGTCAGCCGTGATTTTATTGGGTGATACTGATTTGGCAATTTCAGCTTTATCAGGTGCTTCAGGGGCTTTTGCATGTTGTTCCACATGGAGTAATATCTGCTTTGCCCTTTCAATAATTTTGTCAGGAACGCCTGCAAGACGTGCAACCTGGATGCCATAACTTTTATTTGTCCCGCCTTTTACAAGGGTCCTTAAAAAGATGATATTATCTTTAAATTCTTTCACGGCGATATTAAAATTTTTTACTCTGGATTTGAGGTTTTCAAGCTGTGTCAGTTCATGGTAATGGGTGGCAAAAAGAGTTTTAACCCCTTTTCCGCCAAAATCATGGAGAAATTCAACTACGGCCCAAGCAATACTCATGCCGTCAAAGGTGCTTGTTCCCCTGCCTATTTCATCAAGGATCACCAGACTGTTATTTTTTACATTATTGACAATATTGGCTGTTTCCTCCATTTCCACCATAAATGTACTCTGCCCCTGGGACAGATTATCAAGGGCCCCAACCCTTGTAAATATTCTGTCTATTATGCAGATAGAAGCTTGTCTGGCCGGGACAAATGATCCCATATGTGCCATAAGTACGCTAAGGGCAACCTGGCGCAGAACAGTTGATTTTCCTGCCATATTAGGCCCGGTAATAATCAGAACCTGATTTTCTTCATTGTCAAGTTCTATACTGTTTGGAACATATCTTTCCCCTGCAGTCATCTTTTCAACCACAGGGTGTCTTCCCTGGTCAATTACGATTTTTCCTGTTTCATTGAACTTTGGCTCAGCATAGTTATTCTCATCTGCAACTTCTGCAAGACATAAAATGACATCGGCAATGGCAAAAAAACGGGCGATTTTAAAAATTGAGGATATTTTTTCTGCAACTGTTTTTCTTATGTCACAAAAAATGGAATATTCCAGAGCAGCTCTCTGCTCCTGGGCGTTTAACACCTTTGATTCCACCTCTTTTAATTCGTCTGTAATAAACCTTTCTGCATTTACAAGTGTTTGTTTTTTTATATAATGTTCAGGTACTGAAACTGCCTGTGCCTTTGAAACTTCTATGAAATAGCCAAAGACCTTGTTGAATTTTATTTTAAGAGAGCTTAAACCTGTTTTTTCTTTTTCCTCAGCTCCTTTTTTTGCTATCCAGGCTTTTCCGTTTCTTGCTATTTCAAAAATTTCATCAAGTTTACTGTTGAACCCATCTTTAATTATACCGCCTTCATTAAGGAGAACAGGGGCATCTTCCCTTATGGATCGATGAATTAATTGTGAAAGTTCAACAAGTTCTTCAACGGTTTTTTCCCTGTCTTTGATACAGACGCCGGTCAACAGGGGAGAAGAAAATTCATTAAGAAGAGGAAAAATCTCAGGAAGTTTGAAAAGGGAGATTTTCAGTGAAGTAAGGTCTCTTGCGTTTCCATGTCCCATGGATATTTTGCTGCCAAGACGTTCTATGTCGTATATGGATTTAAGATGATTTCTAAATGCTTTTCTTTCCTGTGATTTTTCTTTCGCATCAGCAACGGCAGCAAGTCGTTCTTCAATATCTTTTTTGTTTATAAGGGGATATCTTATCCATGTTTTAAGCAGTCTTCCTCCCATTGATGTCATTGTTTTATCTAACACGCTTAAAAGCGTTCCTTTTTTGTCACCGGTCTGAAGGTTTCTTAAAAGTTCAAGATTTCTGCAGGATTTATTATCAATAATCAGGTAATTATTAAGCTGATATTTTTTTATAGATAGAATATGACCAGTATCTTGAAGCTGGGTTTCTCTGACATAAAACATGACAGCCCCGGCAGCAGAAATTCCGGCACTTAAATTTTCACACCCGAATCCTTCAAGACTTCTCGTGCCAAATGTCTCAATAAGTCTCTGCTTTGATTCTGAAAAATTAAATGCATTCCTGCCAAGCCAGGTAATTTGAACATTTTGAAATAATTGTTTAATATAATTACAGGCTGGATTTTTTTCAAAGGAAGATGGAAGGAGTAATTCTTTTGCATCAAGGCGCAGTGCTTCTTCCATAAGAGAGGAAGGAATTTTGCCATTATTTAATTTTATTTCCGTTGTGCGAAACAGTCCTGTGGAAATATCAAGAAACGACAGCCCGGCAAATGAGCCTGTAATACACATGGCAGCAAGAAAATTGTTGGATTTGTTGTCTAACAGCTCTTCATTGAGGATCATTCCCGGAGTTATAACTCTTACCACATCCCTTTTGACAAGGCCATTTGCAAGGGCCGGGTCTTCGATCTGTTCGCATACTGCAACCTTGAGGCCATGTTTAATGAGCTTGGCGATATATGTATCTGCAGCCCGAAAAGGTACACCACACAAAGGAACAGGATTATCTTTGTTTTTATTTCTTGAAGTAAGAGTTATTCCAAGGATATCAGCTGCCTTTTTCGCATCATCGTGGAACATTTCATAAAAATCCCCCATTCTGTAAAAGAGGATTGCATCGGGATATTTTTCCTTTATGGAAAAATACTGATCCATCATGGGGGTATTTTTTTGGGTGATCATAACAAAAAATATAAATGATTATCCGTATCAGGCAGTCTCCTCTTTATCAGTCTCCTCTTTATCAGTCTCATCTTTTTTTTGGGTTTCCAATTGATCCGGAGTTTTCTTGTATGGATCATTTCTGAGAGTTTCAAGTTCATTTTTTAAAGAAGATATCATTTTAAGGTGTGACTCAATGGTGGAATTTAATGTTTTTATTGTTTTTTTAGATTTCAATTTTGATAAGATGCCCCAAAAGCCGCTGATGACAAGACCTATTACAAAGCATCCACCCCAAAATGAAATGTTATTGATACCAGAGGTGGTCCAGTGCCAGGATTTTAGCAACAGATCTAAGTTAAGGGCAGGCTCTTCAGAGAAAAAAACCCGGTTTTGATAAATCACAAGTCCGATCAGTGCAAGTACAATTAATCCCAAAAATAATTTAATGTTTTTCATTTGGCATCTCCATTCAATAATTTCCCTTAATTAGTAATAATGATATTAATTTAAATAAAAATATTTGCGATCATA
>CAZLBE010000072.1:0-7370 GCA_964557635.1 uncultured Desulfobacterales bacterium | reverse complement strand
AACTTTACACAAAAGGGGGGGAATACATAAAATGGTATGGAAACAATGATTACGTAATTAAAGGAGAAAGAAATTTTTTAGAAATGCTCTCTACTAACAGATGCGGTATCTATAATGAAAAATTTAGATTCAAGGAAGGGCTGACTTACACTAAAATGACAGTTAGTAGATTTGCTTCGCGTTATCTATTAAACGCAATTTTATTAGATGATGCCGCTGGAGCAATAATTCCATCAAAAAATAATGATCTTTTTCAGGGCTTAAATCTTAAATTTAGTCAAGACAGAAAAAAGACTACAGTCTGGGAGCTTATCCATAAATCGGGAAAAATTTCCAGTCAGAGGGAAGAAATATTAAAAAAAGCCAGAACCATAGAAGAAATCGGAGCCTGGCTTATTCATAGTAAATTCTATTCCAGACGTACGTTGATTAATCTTGTCCCAAATCCAACTTCTGTAACATATGAGGATATAAGAAACCTTTTTAATGGACTGAATGAATTTTTCAGTCAGGATTTGTATGATACGGAATTTAATGTTTTACTTGAAAAAGAGAGAATAAGCGCTTTGTTTATTTCCATGAATTTTTCAGTGCCGAGAAATATGAAAAAAATAGTTGAATGCTCTGTAATATATATGAATTCATGGGGGGAAATGTTCTCAAAATTTATATCGAAGAAAAACGGGTTTGAATCTATTGAAGAGCTTGTAAAGAAAATCAAAAAAGATTTAAGAATAAATAGCTTTCCTGAAAAGACTGCGTATTATTTCCCCCAAAAAAAATGAGCACCCAAAAATCTGACAAATTATGAACAGACTCGTTTGTTCTTATGAAATTTTTCAATGGTAGCTACTATTTCGCCGGGATCATCAATGATCCGGAGAATATCAAGGTTTTTTTGTGATATCATTTTTTCTTTGAGTAGACGGGACTTTATCCAGTCCAAAAGACCTTCCCAGTAGTTAGAGTCCACAAGAATAACCGGGAGGGGCTTAATCCTCTGGGTTTCAATCAGGGTGACAGCCTCGAACATTTCATCAAGTGTGCCAAATCCCCCGGGGATTATGACATATGCCATGGCGTATTTTATAAACATTACCTTTCGTGTGAAGAAATATTTGAATTCAAGTTTTATATCGGCATAATCATTTGGAATCTGTTCAAAGGGTATATTAATGTTAAGGCCGACGGATTTTGCCCCGCCCCTTTTTGCTCCTCTATTTCCAGCTTCCATAATACCGCCTCCGCCTCCTGTAATAATTGCATATCCGGCTTTGCCCAGGCGAAAAGCAATTTCTTCGGCTTTTTTATAATAGGGATGTTCCGGCCGGGTTCTTGCCGAACCAAACATTGTGACTGCAGGTCCAATTCCGTGGAGAGAATCAACCCCTTCAACAAATTCTCCCATAATTTTAAACAGACGCCATGATTCACCGCTTCTAAAATCATTGATAAGAAATTCAGGTTTCATTATTTTATTTTTTCCGTTTATTTTCAACACTGTTTTCTGTAAGTTCCTTAAGGCTTACAAGCCTTTGATTTTAACTTTTCAGCCCTTACCCTTGTAGCCCAATGTGACCTTTTCGTCCTGAACTATGACAGGTACTGTTCTGCTTCCATTGGAAAATTTAAGCATTCTGCCAAGCTCAGAGGGTTCTTTAACAACATCAATATACTCGAAATCAATTTTATCCTTTGTAAATGCTTCACGAGCAGCGTTTGTAAATGGTCAGGTGCTTTTGCCAAAGATCATTGTTTTAGTACCCATTTTTTTCTCCTCTAATGGAATTGGTGTTTTTTAAAAATAATCGCCATGAGTCTGATTCGAATCAACATCCTGCAACCTCAAAGAATCAGAGATTCTGACAAATATAGGGCCGAAGGAGCGGGGTCAATAGACGTAAAAATTTCACGTTCTGTTTCATATAAAAAAAGTTTAATAAATGGATTAACATAGATATTAAGGATAGTCAATTTGGAAAATTCTTAAACCTTCACACGGTACAGCACATACAGCGTTGGCTTACACTCGAAGTACATTAGTAAATCATACATCACAGCTTGACCCCGCCTTGCCTGCATCTGTCGCACCCTGCAAACGCTTACAATTCGGAAATTTACTGTGGACAGTTAATACAATTCTGACTAATCCGCTGAGACATGTACACTTGAGTTATTGACATTTTGGCATTGAAGATATATTGTATATGCAATAAATTTATCTTTAAAAAGTGACATTTGAATTGATATTAAATAAATTATTATCACGTGAAGTTACCATAATAAATGATCTTGGAATACATGCACGTCCTGCGGCCATGATTGCAAAACTTGCACAAAAAGCTGAAAAAACTGTATGGATTGATTCCGGAGACAATAAGGCTGACGCATCAAGTATTATTGACATATTAGCTATTGGAGGGCACAAGGGGAGCATTATCATGCTGGAGGTTGAATCTGAAAATGATATCAATATACTTGATTCCATTCTTCAGCTTATTGAAAATGGATTTGGAGAAAATATAGATGAGTGAAGAAAATTCCAGGCAGATAATTATGCATGGTATTAATGCATCACCGGGTATATGTATAGGAAAAGCATATATTGTTGATCGGGAAGGTGTAGATATAATAAAAAGGTATTTTATATCTCAAAACCGTGTGCCTGCTGAAATCAATCGGTTTAAAACTGCAGTTAAAAAGGCAAAGGAAGAACATGCCGCAATAATCAAATCCCTTAATGGCGATTTTGGTTCTCAGCTTGATATTCTTGAGACCCATATGATTTTGTTTAAAGATAAGATGCTCTACGGTAAAACCCTTGAAATAATAAAAAAAGATGGGATTAATGCTGAATGGGCACTTAAGAAAGTTTCACGTCAGGTAAGGACAATGTTCCAGACTCTTGATGATCCATATCTTCAGTCAAGGATTGCCGATATTGTTCAGGTTTCCGAGCAGGTTATGCGTCATCTTGTAGGCGCTCAGGATATCAAGATTTCTGATATAAACAAACGTGTCATTCTTGTTGCCCATGACATTTCTCCTGCAGAGGCAAGCCAGATTCAACTTGAAAGAATAAAGGGGTTTATAACCGATCGCGGAGGGAAAGATTCCCATACCGGTATTATTGCAAAATCTTTGCATATTCCTGCGGTTTTAGGACTTGATAAAGCAACGACTTCCATTAAGCACGATGATATCCTTATTGTGGATGGATCATCCGGTATTGTTATTATAAATCCCGATGAAGATACTCTTTTTAAATATGAAAAAAAGAGTGCTGAGTATGAGAGGTACCGTGCTGAACTTGCACGGGAAATGAATTTGCCTGCTATTACTCTGGATGGAGAAAAATTCAACCTGATGGCAAATATTGAGATGGTTGAAGAGGTTGTCTCTGTTAAGGATAATGCCGCCGATGGTGTGGGGCTTTTCAGGACTGAATTTCTCTATCTTGATATAAAAAGATTTCCTACTGAGGAAGAACTTTTTGACAAGTACAGGGAAGTTGTTGAACTGCTCTCCCCCGGATCTGTTACAATAAGGACACTTGATATTAATGGTGACAAAGTTGTACCATATGCAGAATGCGCTGAAGAGGCAAATCCTGCTCTTGGGATGAGGGCTGTAAGATTCTGTCTTAACAGGCCGGAAATTTTCATTACCCAAATAAAAGCTATTTTAAGAGCTGCTGCATTTGGTAATATCAAGCTTCTTATTCCAATGATATCATGTGTTGAAGAAATTATTGATGTTAAAAAAATAATTGACCGGGCTATTATTGAACTGGAAGATGAAGAAAAAATTTTTAACAAAGATATTCCCCTTGGCATTATGATTGAAGTTCCATCTGCTGTTGTAATGGCAAAGGATCTTGGGCGCTATGTTGATTTTTTCAGTATAGGCACCAATGATTTAATTCAGTATTCCCTTGCAATTGACAGAAGAAACAGACAGGTTGCCCATTTATATCAACCGTTGAATCCCGCTGTTATAAGAATGATAAAAATTATTATTGAAGCCGGTAAAGAAACCAATACAGATGTTACAATCTGTGGTGAAATGGCAGGTGACCCTGTTAATATACCTGTTTTGATGGGATTGGGTTTAAGGGAATTTTCCATGAATCCTGGCTCCATATCGGTAATCAAGCAGATTATTAGAAAGCTTAATGTTTCTGAAACGGAAAAATTGGTTAAAAAGATACTTAAAATGACAATTGTGACTGAAATCTCAGATCTTCTGCTGCAAGGGTATGGTAATATTTTGTTCCATAATGAATCAGAAGCGCATATTAAAGAGGAATTATAGAAATATGGGCGATGACCACATCAAAATAATAGCAAACAATAAAAAGGCAAGTCATGACTTTTTTATATCTGACAAACTTGAGGCGGGGATTGTCCTAAAAGGAACAGAAGTAAAATCGATACGCCAGGGCAGGGTGAACCTTAAAGATTCCTATGCTGACATTGCAAGGGGAGAAGTATTTTTAAGGCAGATGCATATCACTCCCTATAAATTTGCTTATTATGGGAATCATGATCCATTAAGATCAAGGAAACTTCTCCTTCATAAAAATGAAATCAAAAAACTCATTGGAAAAGTAAATGAAAGGGGCTTTACCATTGTACCTTTGAAACTTTATTTTAAAAATGGTAAAATAAAAGTTCAGATTGGTCTTGCAAAGGGCAAGAAACTCTATGACAAAAGAGAAAGCATAAAGCAAAAAGATTTGAACCGGGAACTTGCACGGGAAAGAAAAAATTTTTCATAAAGCCCGAATGCCCGGTCTGATCAGATATTGACCTTTAGAACAATTCAATTATTGACTTTTAGAATCATTCAATATATATTTACATAAATATATTGAATGGAGTATTTCTGACCGGTGCATATTTTTAAAGCATCATTTAAAAATCAAATTTTACATAATGGATAGATTCTTCTTATAAAGTTCATTATAAAATTTTGTTAGTTGTTATGCAGTAGATTTAATACATTATTTTGATCTTTTACAATTTGGGGGCGAAAAGGCTTCGACGGAGATTCTGAGGCTTTTGGTAGCATACCGAGTGTTCGCTGACTCGTAAAACCAGCGGAAACATAAAGATAATCGCAGACGATTATAATTACGCTGTAGCTGCGTAGAGCAGCTTCCGTTCTGCTGGAATTTTTTCTGCAGATTCCAGTAAAGGACGTCGACTATGCAGAATCGTTTAACAGATTCGTCTGAGTTCTGATAAACTAAAATTTTTCAGACTACACTGGAAAGTATCCATCCCGGAGGAGACCTTCCAGTAAAATTTAAATTTTGGGATAAGTATGTAGAAGCCATTGCTGATTGTTTTCGGACGCGGGTTCAATTCCCGCCGCCTCCACCATCCAACTTTAATAAAATCAGATAATTACATGAAAATAGCACCCCAAAATAGTGGGGCGGAAGTGGGGCGGCTTCGCTGAAAAGTTTTCCAGAGTGCTCCAATATTAAGAGCTTCAGCAGCCACCAATATGATTACCGGCTCAGAATCGGCCGGTACCGGTTTTTTTTAATTTTGACGATGGTCACCCTGCCTTTGCAGTTTTCCCTTTGTATTTAAACCTGCACCCTCATTTTTTTAAAGGCATTGATTAAACCGTTAGTGGATGAATCGTGTGATTTAATTGTTTTGTCGTTTTTTAATTCCGGCAGGATTGCTTTTGCAAGCTGCTTTCCAAGCTCAACCCCCCACTGATCAAAACTGAAGATATTCCAGATAACGCCCTGCACAAAAATTTTATGTTCATACATGGCAATAAGGCTGCCAAGTACGCGTGGAGTAAGTTTTTTAAATAAAATGGAGTTTGTAGGCCTGTTGCCCTTAAAAATTTTGTGGGGTGTTAATTCTTCTATTTCTTTTTCTGTTTTCCCTTCAAGTGTCAGCTCTTTTATAACCTGTTGTTTGTCCTTTCCGTTTAACAGCGCCTCGGTCTGGGCAAAAAAATTGGAGAGAAGTATGTTGTGGTGTTCTCCAAGGGGGTTGTGGCTGATGGCAGGGGCAAGAAAATCAGCAGGGACAATTTTGGTTCCCTGGTGCAGCAGTTGATAAAATGCGTGCTGTCCGTTTGTGCCGGGTTCTCCCCAGATCACAGGACCTGTCTGATATGTAATTTTATTTCCATTTCTGTCACTTGATTTTCCATTGCTTTCCATGTTGCCCTGTTGAAAATATGCGGGGAATCTGTGCATATACTGGTCATAGGGCAGGATCGCTTCTGTTTGAAAACCAAAAAAATTATTATACCAGATTCCTATAAGGGCAAGAATCACCGGAATATTCTTTTCAAAGGGCGTATTCCTGAAATGCTCATCCATCTCAAATCCGCCTTTCAGCAATTCTGTGAAATTATCAAACCCGATATAACATGCAATTGAAAGGCCTATGGCTGACCAGAGAGAATAGCGGCCTCCGACAAAATCCCAGAATTCAAACATGTTTCTGCTGTCGATGCCGAATTTTTCAACAGCTTTTCTATTGGTTGAAATTGCTACAAAATGTTTTGCAATATGTTTTTTATCGCCTGTTTGATCAAGAAACCATTTTCTTGCTGAAAAGGCGTTGGTCATGGTTTCCTGTGTTGTAAAACTCTTTGAGGCGATCATGAATAAACTTGTTTCAGGATCAAGTTTCTTCAATGTTTCTATTATATGAGTTGCATCAATATTGGATACAAAATGAACTGACATATTGTCTTGCGCGTATGGAGTCAATGCCTCTGTTACCATGACAGGCCCGAGATCAGATCCTCCGATACCAATATTTACAATATCGGAGATCTTTTTGTTCGTGTACCCCGTTAACCTGCCTGAAATAATATCAGAAGAAAATTTTTCCATTTTATCAAGCACTATTTTGATTTCAGGCATTACATTTTTTTTATCCACCAGTACCTGCCTGCTTTTATCCATGTTTCTAAGGGCTGTGTGCAGTACAGCCCTGTTTTCAGTCTCATTTATGATGTCGCCTTCAAACATCCTGATAATGGCATCCTGCAAACCGGTTTCATCTGCGAGCTCAATAAGCAGTGCCATGGTTTTTTTTGTAATAATATTTTTGGAAAAATCGATGAGTATATCGTTGAACTTAATTGAAAATTTATCAAACCGCTTTTCATCGTTTTTAAAAAGGTCCTTCATGTGAACATTTTTTATTTCCCGGTAATGCTCCAAAAGATTTTTCCAGCTTTTTGTATCAACAGGATTGGTTTTTTTCAGCATTTTATCTGCTCCTTTATTTTATATTATTTTTCAATTTTTCTTATAACGGCCATGAGGCCGATCTGGATTGGTCCAGCCCTTCACACAACAAAGCATGTAAGTGCGACTT
>CAZLBE010000071.1:3058-7391 GCA_964557635.1 uncultured Desulfobacterales bacterium | reverse complement strand
CTTTATTTAAATTTAGATGCAAGTTCACTGTCAATGACATACATGCACACTTCATTTGCACCCTGTGCTGTATAGTTAAATTTTGATTTCATATTGTTTATCAAAAATTCCACGTCACTTTTTATTCTATCGTCGTAGGTCTTGAATTTCTCAGTATCAAAATCCTTTATAGCGCGTCTGAAATTTGCATTTTTCAGGAAAGGCTCAAGAACCCGCTTCTTTAAATTATGCACATATCTTTCATGAAGTGTCTCAAAAAGGCGGGTTTCTGTAATATCTTTTTCTTCAATCATGATCTCCTGGGAAAGGGTATGACTTGTATAGGTTTTAAGGACATCGGTACGCATCTCCTTACGCTTTGTTTTATCAGCATTTTCTGTAATAATCCTGTTTTCAATGCTTTCGAAAAACGCCTCTGTTACATGGAGGTCTTCACCGGTAAAAATACATTTTCCAGTTGAGCCAATTTCAAAATTCACAGCAGAGATATAATTTTTAATATCCTTTGCTATCTGCTCCTCATTATAATAGTAAAGGGACTCCTTAACCTGCTGCAGCACAGTATAATCGTACATTCTTAAGATGGATTCAAGAAAACCTTCCGGGATCATACCAGACCTTTCTTCCATAAGAGATCTGAAAAACGAACACAGTACAGGCATGTTTATAAGCCTGTCCGCCCTTGCATACCTTGAATAAAACCGATCAAATATCCGGATGGAATCCCGGCCTGAAAATCCGTAATTTCCCTCTGTTTCAGATTCAGCAACAATGCTTCTCCACATTTTATTTGTCAGTGCTTTTCTGTCATCATTGTCAAGCCATTCAGGAATATTTCCCGAATATATTTCCATTTTTAGAAGCATAAATTTTTCATCGCAGTAAAGGCTGTACTTTGAGGGATTCTTTATCCATTTCATAAGGCTGTCTGATTTTTCCTTAAGCCTTGACGAAATAATGATCCTGGCAAAATTTTCCATTACCATGGGCAGGAAACTCTCTTTTATATGCCGTCCGAAAATATTTCTGTAAATTTTTACTTCTGTTTTAACATCTAAAACATAGGGGATATTTATATATTGAATTCTGTCTGAAAAAGAAGGAAATTCCCTGATATTTTTTTTATCCTCCGGATTCATCAGGGCAAGAAACAGGGAATTAACACTCTCCTCTATATCCTCCACCTTGTGGACAGCCTCACTTATTATATTGTGAAGTTCAACCATGCGGTCAACATTATGGGATTTAATATCCATTAATGCATAAATACCATTATTGGTTTTTGCAAATCTTGAATAAATATAATTAACAATATTGCTGTCCCTGAAAAGGTTGTTTATCCTGCTCTGGATTATCTGGTTTGAAATTATACTCTGCCTTACCGGTTTATCCCCGGGGTTAAACACGCTTATTCCCGAACCAAGACGTCTGTTAAAATAATAGGGTCTTGCATAGAGCATTTCAAACACTTCTCCGGGAGATCCTAATTTTTCAAGAAGAGCTTGATAAATTGATGAACATATAGTACATGGTTCTTCATTAAAAACCCATTCATACTCTTTTTCAGTAAAAAGTTTCCACTTGAATTCATCATTCTTTATAAGTGTATCCAATACCTGCCGTCTGTACTCTTTTGGAATTATAAGAAAAGGATTGTCATGGGAAAGGCACGGCACTTCTATGCAGTTTGTATCATATACGGAAGCCATTCCCGTCCTTCCTTGCCCCCGGCCAACGTTAGCCCTGGAGTGACTGCCGGATTTTTCGATCAGCTCAACAAGCCTTTCAATGGCTGAAACAGTTTGGAAATTTCCTTTGCCTCCAAGTTTTTCCACATCAAGATGCCAGACAACCTCGTATCGCATGCCATCTTCTGTATTTGCATATTGTTCAAATTTTCTTAAAAGATTGTTCAAAAAAGTACTTTTTCCGCACCCGTGAGGTCCGTGAAAAATGTATATCCTGTTCTGCTGGGCTCCATGGCGTAATTTTTCCATATGCTGCATAAACCTGCTGGCAAACAGTCTGTCTGTAAAATATGGGTTCTCTGAGCCTTCCACAAACAGTTTTGAACAATCATATTCAGTAAAATTCAATGCCTCCGGATCATCATGGACTTTATCATCGGACACATCAACCACATATGCCATCATCATGTCATGGAAAACCTGAAATATGTTTCTCAATACCCTTGAGGGCTTATCTTTAATCTGGTCAAGAAACTGCTGAAAATTTAACGCCTTATGTTTTTCAAAATCAGCAATACCTGCGTTTAAAAGCTCAATAGCCTGGATTGCAGGACTCTCATTCTGATCAATTAAAATCCGTGGCTTTCTCTCTTCCGTTCCTGTGTCTTCCGCTTCATGCTCTCCTGTTTCTGTCTCTTTTAGAGCCGATTTTTCCTGTAAAACATCTGAACCTGTGGATTCTTCAATATTGTCAGTATTTTCCATATTATTGAATTGTTCCATATTATTGGAATCTTTCATATCTTTAAATTCTTCCATGGTTTCAGTCTTTTCTATAATTTTTATCCTTTCCAACTTTATGTTTTGTCCCAAAGCAGTGATATCTTTATTGGTTCCTGTATTCTTATCTGTTTCAGATTTATTAATAATTTCAGATTTTTTATCCATATCGCATTATATCTCCCGTTTAAGAAGTTTGCGGTTTTCCATCACATACAGGACTTTTTTCCACTTTATTTCCATTGGTTTTTCTTTGTCATCAGCAGATGCAGGGAGTGGCGGCATTTGACTCCAGAAAGTGACATTTTTTTTCTCAGGAGGCGTTTTCATCACAGGCTCCCATGTTTCAAGCCTGACAGAACCACCCCACAGGTACTCAATACCTATCATTGTATTTTCAATAAAATCTATTTTAAGGGGTTTTCCCTCTAAGGTGTGCACAAGGTACAATGGCCCCTGGTCAACGGTTTTTTTATGATCAACATGGATATCAGGGGGATGATAGAGTGTATTTATCACCATATTTTTATAGTCCTCGGCTTTTCTTGATTTTACGTAGTATTCCCAGGACATCCTCTCTTTATTAAGCCTTTTGCCTGAAACAAAAAGATTGTGTTTATTTAAGAACTCCTGGTCTATATAAGAATTAATAAAAGTGAAATCACATAGATTTTCCCTCACAGAAAAAATAAATTTCATGCCGGTACCCCGGGCTTTATCAAAATGTTTTTTCTCAACTTCATCTTTGAGTCTGAAATACTCAAGGGAATAGCAGCCCCTGTTTTCCATGTCCATTATATGGTAAAACAGTCTCATGCCAAGGGCGTACGGGTTAAGCCCCACCTTTGGCATTGCAGTGACCCCGGCATTTATCCTTGCAAAATCAACTTCATGTCCTCTAATCCTGTCATCCTGCATAAAAAGTGTCTCATGCCAGAAGCTTGCCCATCCTTCATTCATGATTTTTGATCTGATCTGGGGCTGAAAAATCAGGGAAGTGTTTCTCACAACTTCCATGATGGACTTCATCCATTTATTCTTATCTTTTTTTAAAAAAGGGGAGTGCTTTATAATATATTGAATAACATCAAGATTTGATTTTTCTTTTTTTTCAAGTGTTTTCTGATAAAGAGCTTCAAATTCCGGATATTTAACAAGCACTTTTGCAAAAAATTCATCCTCAAAAAACGGTTTTCCGGTTTTTTGCAGAAGATTATACCTTGATATTTCTTTTAAATAATCATTTTGGGAAACTTTTTTTTCTTTCTGGAGAAAAATATCAAAATAATAATCGGTCTTCCCTATTCTTCTCTTAGCAGGCATGATTTTACCGGAAACTTCTCCGAAGTAATTCACAAGGTTATCGACCCCCCTTGCAAACTCAATAACATAATCTGCCCACCTGCCCTTTTCCGAGCGATATCTTGCAATAAGCCGCTTGTCTGCAAGGGCCTGGCCTGTAAAATCCGTATCCCATGTATGACGGAAAAAAAGATTATTTTGAAAAAAATCGATATGGCCTAAAACATGATAAAATATCATGACATTGAGCCAGTCCGGGTTGTTATCATTATAAAACGATATGGCAGGTCTCGTGTTGATCACCGTTTCATAGGGATTGTTTGGATAGGCTTCGTACATGCCCTTTCCGGACAGAACCCTTACATCATGAACCCAATAATCGTAAAGGGTGGGGATCATAACCTTGGGGGAAAGTTCAATCATATCCCTGTTGGTAACAATATACTCAAGGGTCTCATTGTCAAACTTAAGCCCTGCATCTCTGGCTCTTTCTTTGCAGCCTTCCATAATTTTTTTGGCATGCTGATCTATCAATTCCATAATTTAAGCATCCTTGATTTACA
>CAZLBE010000071.1:0-2958 GCA_964557635.1 uncultured Desulfobacterales bacterium | reverse complement strand
ATTTTTTTGGCATGCTGATCTATCAATTCCATAATTTAAGCATCCTTGATTTACAGTTGAAGATCATGAAATAAGTTTTTTAATGCCCTGGATAATTCTTGTATCATCAGCATCTTCGCTTATCACATCCATTTTAATCAACTCTTTCTTTTTTGTAAGAAGATTTGATGCTTTTAAATATTTTTCAACCTCAGTTGCCTTGGACCCTGAATAGCTGTGTTCTGCAATGGTAATACCGATTCTTGCAGCATATTCAAGCATTTTCTCAAGTTCGGCAAGGGCATCCTTGCCATCGGTATCCCAGTCATCACCGTCTGTTCCGTGAAACACATAAATATTGTAATCCCTTGCAAGGCTCTCTTTTTCAACGATCTCATTGACAAGCTTATATGCCGAGGCAACCCTTGTGCCACCTGCGACTTTGTAGGAATAATATTTATAAAAATCAGCAACTTCCTTTGCCTCTGTATCGTGGAGGATAAATCTTGTTTCCACCTGTTTTTCATATTGATAGAGGAGCCAAGAATAGATCATCACATGCTGGGACACAATGGTCTGGGTTGTTTTACCGGCCATGGAACCTGAATAATCCCTTAAAAAGAAAATAAGGGCCTGGGATTCATAGGCTTTTTCCCTTGAAAGTATCCTGTAGATCATATCTGCAGGGGATATGATAAAATTCAGAGGGTTGATATCATAGACATCGGGAATATTGCCAAGGCTTATATTGGTCTGAACAATTCGTTTTAAAGTTGCTTTTTTATCAAGGATCTGGCCGAAACCGCGGTTCCTGTCTGTCATCTCATAGGTAAATTTTGCAAGGGTCCTTTTTTTGCCTTTATCTTTGAGATTGGGAAGTTCAAAATCTTCGGACAGAACTTTGCCAAGATCATAGGCATTTGACTCAAATTCATGTTCTCCGCCTTCTCCCTGACCAGGTCCTTCTCCTTCGCCCTCTCCTTCACCTTCCTGCTCCGGACGGATAGGTTCTTCGCCTATAACTTCGCCCTCTTCGCCTTTTCCGGTTCCGCCGGTGGGTTCCCCTTCTCCCTGCTCGTTAAAGGATATTTCATCATGTACAAATTTCTCTTCAACTGTTGTCGGGACCACTATAATCCTGTCCCTGCCCCCGCGGCCCGGCTTGACAATGCGGCCGATGCGGATTTTTCTTTTAAACCCGTCCTTTTCTCTTTCCTTGTCACGCTCTAAGAGTTCGTCCAGGGTTATCATCAGTTGTCATCCTCCTGATTACAGAAATATTCAATTGTTTTCTGGGCACAGGTCATGCAGTACCCAAGCTTTTCAGTCATGGTGCTGACCATTCTGTCGTGGAGTTTCTGATTTTCCTCGTTTGTTCTGTTGGCAAGTGCTCCTATGAGGCTTCCGGCACCTGCAATATCGGATTTCAGCCTCACATCGGTAACAGCCTTTACAAGTTCAAGATTGTCCATGAAATCATAATTCGGATCAACAGATATTTTCTGGCCGTAAATTTTTCTTATTGTATTTCTGAAAGAAGCCCTCTGCTCTTCGGTTTTAAGGCCAAGCCTGTCTTCAACATTTTTTATGTATCTTTCATCGATCTTCATCGCCTTAAGCTCCCCTGTCTGGGGATCCTTGTACTTCCACATCATGTCAGGGCCGAGATATTCGGCATCAACGCCTATGATCATATTCACGTAGTTCATCACATCTTTTTTTATGGCAAGGGGCTCGTCCATATATGCATTGAACATTTCCGTCATAATTCTTTCGCGGTAAAGGCCTCTTGCAATTTTAAGATCATCCATGAATTTTGCCCTGTCTCCGGGATCGGAAACATAATCAAGCACAACTTTTTCAAGGGTGGTGAAAATATCTAAGGCAAACATGCAGGTTCCTTCGTTTGTCTCTGAACTTTCAAGGAGAAGCTGGATTGCCCTGCCAAGATTTCTCTGGCCAAGACCTCTCTGGCCGAATCTCTTTGTAATATCGATTTCCCTGTTTAAGGTATCAATAAGTTCGGCAAGGGTTTTCAAGCTCTTCTCCCCTGCAACTTCTCCTGCTGCAAGCTTCATGGTTTCAACGGGGGTGAGTTTGTCCGATCTTGGAAGTCTTGTCAGGACAACAGCTGTGGATGCCGCATAGTTGAGGTTCGGGTCCTGGTGGAGTTTTTCACGGTTCAATGTGCTTTTTACATCGCTTCCTATTGCATAATCAGTTAGCTGCTCCTGGAGTTTATAATCGGTATTATGTGCAACATAGCAGATGCGGCACCTGTCAACAATTGGCGCTTCCTCCCTTTCTGCAAGAAAGCTGTTGAATTCGGAATTATTGCTTGTGGCAATGATAAGGGTATCAATGGGCCATTTAAAACCGTCTATTTCAATATTCCTGTTCTGGATAACACCAAGGTAAACCTGTACAAGATCACGCTTGTTTTTAAATATTTCATCGCTGAAATGAATTCCGCCGCCTGCAACCCTTGCAAGGGCACCGCGTCTTAAATCAAACCTGTAAGGATTATTTGTATCTGTGATGTGCAGAAGCCTCTGTATGGATTCCTCACCAAGAAGATCAACGGCAGATGAGGTGATCTTGTCCTTGGCAGGATATTTTCCAGTAATAGTGCCAAGACTTTCAGTCATGGGTACGGGAACGATTTCCACCATGGAGAGCATTTTATCTATATCATTATCAGCATATTCCCTGATCTGATTCCAGATATAACCTGAACATGCACCAAGCGGCCTGTAATTTGAGTAAATTTTATCAATTTCGTTTTCTGAAAAATCAAATTTTTCTTCAAGGTATTGAATTGATTCATCCTTGGTTTCGCCAAGGCCCATGGCAAGAATCATGGGGTCCTCATAGGTCTGGGACTCAATGAGCTTAATTCTCCCGTACCCATCAAGCTTATCAAGGCCGGTAAATCTGAAAGTGTATTTCCTGTTTTCAGGTTTTGAAAGAAAAAGCCTG
>CAZLBE010000070.1:0-7438 GCA_964557635.1 uncultured Desulfobacterales bacterium | reverse complement strand
AATAGACGAATATGAGGCACTCTCCAAACATTTACATTATAAGCCGAATATATACTCAAGCGCTAACACAATTCTAACAATATCAGGATAATTTTTTCATATATATTTTTAAAAAACTCAACCCATGTATTTCCCCAAAGCCATTGCCTGGTTTTTTGCAGACTCTGCCCAAAGAAATCAAGATTTATTGACGTGATGATCCATAAATTCTCTTGGAGACATTATTTCAATATCAATGTATTTTTTGATTTCTTTCAAATGTTTATCTCCGGAGATGATAATTTTGCTATCAAGTTCAACTGCACACTCTATAAACTTGTCATCATCCGGATCATCTTTCACAACTCTAATTTGTGGGGTTTTAGCGGCAAATATAGAATTGTACCCTTCGGCAAATAGCTTTGTAAGCTTCTGTATTTCTTTCTTGTTTTCCAGCCCAAGCCGATTTAAAACCTCAATATATTCCTCAACAATTTTTTGCGACAGACAAAGTACAATCTTATCATTTTTCCATAAATCAACTATATCTCTGGGAATGCCACCAAAAAATGATGAAATAAAAATATTTGTGTCGATGACCACTCTGAGATTATTTAGCATTGACTGACCTTACCTGCTCAATCGCATTTTCAATATCTGCACCTGAAATATTATTTTTTGATAAATTCATGCCTATGTTATCCCACAAATTGTCAATATATGCTCCCATGTCACGTTCTTTTGTGTATTTTTCCAACAACTCCCTTACAAGCTCACTTAAATTTTTCCCCTCAGATTTGGCTAATTTACTAACCTTTTCCTTTAAGCTTGATTCAACTCTGATAATCATTTGAGTTACCATGAGTAACCTCCTTTTTTATACGCCATATTGCAGGCATAAACTGTTGAATAATAGTCCAACTGCACTGTCAGATTCAAAATAATCCATCTTCAAGCTCATTACAACGGCCATAAGGCCGATCTGGATTTGCCCAGATTCGCCTCAAAGAATCAAAGATTCTGACAAAAAATGGGCCGAAGGCGCGTAGCCAATAGGCGTAGTAATTTACGCACTATATCTTATAAAAATTTTAAACATAAACAACTGTAATATCAATATTTTTAAACATATCTGCGTTCATCTGTGTAAATCTGAGGCTGAATAATTACTTGGGAATATTGCAACCCATAAAACACATATCATGTATATACAAGTTATACGCCATATGCATAGATGTCAACCGCAAAACAAAACCCAAAGCAATTGCTTGATTTTTTGCAGCCCTGCACCCGGCTTATGATAGTTTTTTCCAATACATTTTTATTTTTGCAGTGATTTTATGAATTTGATTAACGCTGTCATATCATTTATAATAATTTTAAGTCAGGTAAATATTCGGCCAGCACCTCAAATGAGAAAAATTAAGACTTGTTTTTGTAAATAACGGCCATGGGGCAGATCCGGATCAAAATTCCTGATCGCCTTTGTGTCCTGATGGGCTGGATCTATAACCCAAAGGGGGCTATGCCGTAGACACTTTGAGCTGCATTTTCATATAAACCGCCATGATGCCGATCTGGATTGGCACAGATTAGCCTCTCAACAAAACATGGGCCAAAGGCGCGTAGCCAATAAACGTAAAAATTTACGTTCTATTTCATATAAACGGCCATGAGGTCGATCTGGATTCAGGTCCAGATTGCCTCACAACAAAAAATGAAATAAAAGTAATGGGTTACATTTTATTTCATATAAAAAAAAGGAAAAAAATGACCAAAAAATATTTATCCATGTGGAAAGACCTGAAACTGGATATCAAGGCACATGATGAACTGCTGAAGACTCTTGGAAACGGCTACGGGGATATTTATCTTGCGCAGGACAACCGTCCCGAAGGAATAAAATATTTTGATTTTGTCATGAACGAAGTCCATGGTTTAAGAATTAAGGAACTGATGGATGAAAAAAAACAGGGACGAAAAATAATAGGCTCCTTTTGTGTATTTGTTCCTGAAGAGATCGTTCTTGCTGCAAATGCAACACTTGTAGGCTTGTGCACAGGCGCTGATTTTGATGTTGAAAAAGTTGAAAGATACTTGCCGAGAAACACCTGCAGTCTTATTAAATCCGCGTTAGGATTTAAGCTTGGGCGTGTGTGTCCATACCTTGAAACAGCTGACATGATAGTGGGTGAAAACACATGTGATGGGAAAAAAAAGGCCTATGAATCCCTTGATGCCATGGTTGAAAATCTCTATGTCATGGATCTTCCCCAGATGAAATCGGAAAAAGGACGGGATCTTCTAAAAAGTGAGTATGAGCGCTTCAAAAAAAGCATGGAAGATCTTACAGGAGTTAAAATCACCTTTGATTCCTTGAAAAAAGCAATTAAAACCGTCAATGAAAAACGCTCTGCCCTTCATCTGCTTGCAGAACTAAGAAAACATGATCCTGCCCCCATTTCAGGCCTTGATGCGCTTCTTGCAAGCCAGATCTCTTTTTATGACAATCCTGCAAGGTTCACCGACTCCTTAAATAGAATATGCGACGAACTGAAAATAAGAATTAAGGCAAATCAAAGCTTAAAATCAAAAAAAATCCCCCGCATCCTTATTTCCGGCTGTCCCATGGCAATTCCCAACTGGAAGCTTCCATGGATTATTGAAACTTCAAAAGCGGTTATAGTGGGTGAGGAATCCTGCGTTGGAGAAAGGGGCACACGAAACCTTACAGATGATTCAGGAACAGATATCGATGAGCTTATGGATGCAATTGTTGACAGATATTTTAAAATTGACTGCGCTATTTTTACGCCGAATAAAGACAGGCTTCACCATATCATGGAAATGGCAAAAACATATAAGGCCGATGGCGTAATCCATTATGGACTGCAGTTCTGTCAGCCATATCTAATGGAATCAATCCCCGTTGAAAAAGCCCTTGAAGCAGAAGATATCCCATGTCTGCGCATTGAAACTGATTATGGAATGGAAGATGCCGGCCAGCTCAAAACACGGGTTGAAGCTTTTATTGAACAATTGCAGTGATTTTTTTGTACAAAAGGATAAAATAAAATGAAATACGCTGGTATTGATATCGGTTCCAGGACAATAGAGCTTGTTGTACTGGAAAAAGGCAAAATTATTGAAAACTTAAGGACAGACACAGGCTTTGACCCCATTACAAAAGCAAAAAAACTCCTCAATGGCAGCAGGTATGATAAAATTATGGCAACGGGGTACGGACGTAATTTATTTGAAATTGATTTTGACAACGCTGAAACCATCACGGAAATCAAAGCCCATGCAAGGGGAGTGCAGGCTTTTTTTAAGGATGCTGAGACAATACTTGATATAGGCGGACAGGACAGCAAGGCAATAAGCCTTAATAAAAAGGGACGGGTTAAAAAGTTTGAAATGAACGACCGCTGTGCAGCAGGAACCGGTAAATTCATGGAAATTATGGCTAAAAATCTCGGGTTTTCCATTGAAGAATTTGGTGAGGCAGCACTTAACGCCAAAAAAGATTTATCCATTAACAGCATGTGTACTGTATTTGCTGAATCAGAAGTAACTTCCCTGATTGCAAAGGGCGCTGACCGCAGAGAGATTGCCCGGGGACTTCATATCAGTATTGTTAAACGTGCTGCAGGCATGATCAGCAGGATCTCTTCAGATGGCCCCATTGTTTTTTCAGGAGGCGTTGCAAAAAATCCCTGCATAAGGGATTTGATCTCAAAAAAACTTGGCAGAGAGGTTTTAACTGCCGAAGATCCACAGATGGCAGGAGCGCTGGGCGCTGCCCTAATACTGAATGACCGTGACGACTCGTAAGCGGCCTCTTACGTCTCTGGGAAGAACCAAAAATAAAAAAACAAAACAATAAAAAGGAGAGTAAAATGACAAAAATCAGTATGAATTACACAATAAAATCTATTGTTTTAATAACTTTAATAGCTTTAACGGCATTTTTCATGCAGACAAAAATTTGCAATGCTAAAGGACTTGATATGTTCAAGGGAGTAAAACAGCAGGTATTGAGGATTTCAGGCGGTACTGCCCATATACCGGTTATGAAACAAGCTGCAAAAAGAATCATGCAATTTAATCCCAATATACAGATCACCATTGCAGGGGGCGGGTCCGGCACAGGCATCAGGCAGGTTGGAGAAGGCCTTGTTGACATAGGCAATTCAGGACGGCATCCCACAAAAGAAGAGATAAAAAAATACGGGCTTAAGATTTACAAATGGGCAATTGACGGGGTTGCAGCAGTAACAAATCCGAAAAACAGAGTGAATGCCCTTTCCACGAAACAGCTCCAGGATATTTTTTCCGGACAAATTGTAAACTGGAAGCAGCTTGGTGGTGATGATAGACCAATTGACGTATATACAAGGGATAAAGCAAGCGGAACACGTGCCGTGTTCTGGAAAAAAGCATTGAAAAAATCGGACATAACAGATAAGGCAAACGTGGTTGTCTCCAATGGCGCTATGAAAACGGCAATAGGAAATGATCCCTTTGGTATTGGATATGTTTCAGTGGGATTTATTGACAATCATGTAACTGCAATTGCCTTAGACGGCGTAAAACCTGATATGAATTCCGTAAAAAGCGGCCGCTACAAAATTGCAAGGGGGCTTTACAGCAACACAAAGGGTGAAGCTAAAGGGCTTGCAAAAAAATTCATTGATTATCTTTTGAGCCCTGAGGGCCAGAAACTTGCTTTTAACAAAGGATTTATTCCGGTTAAATAATGGATTTCAAAGAAAAAATTTCAAAATTCATCTTTTTTTCTTCTTCAATTCTAAGCGCAGGCATCACTTTTTTTATTTTAGGCTTTATGGTTATACTGTCCTTTCCCGTTTTTGCAAAGGGATTGTTTTTTGATATGCTGACAGGGCCATGGTCTCCGGATCATGGCCTTTTTGGTATTTTACCCATGATTGCAGGAAGTGTAAGCATTGCGCTTCTTGCCGTTATGATAAGTCTTCCCATAAGCCTTGGATGCTCCTGTTTCATATTCCTTGTGAACCCGGGCAGAACAGGAAAGTTCTTTAAAAAACTTGTTGAGGCCATGACTGCTGTTCCCACGGTAATTTACGGTTTTACCGGAATTTTTCTTCTTGTACCCCTTGTGAGAAATTTATTCCAGAATGGATCCGGAATGTGTATCCTCTCCTCTGCAATCATGCTTGCACTTCTCATATCTCCCACAATGATCCTGTTTTTCACCGATAGTTTTTTCCTTGTCCCGAAAAATTATCTCAATGCCGTGGATGCACTTGGCGGCAATATGTCACAAAAATTTGTGTATGTGATAATACCTGCTGCCTGGCGGGGCATGGTAACAGGTTTTATACTTTCATTTGGCAGAGCACTTGGAGACACATTAATTTCACTTATGCTAAGCGGTAATTCAACGGCTTTTCCCCATTCGGTCATGGATTCGGCAAGAACTTTAACCGCCCATATTGCCCTTGTCATTGCAGCGGATTTTGACAGTATTGAATTTAAAACAATTTTTTTAAGTGGAATCTGCCTCTATGCCATGACCTGCATAGGTGTGATTCTGGCAAGATTTTCAATGAGAAAACGAGAATTTTTAACAAAAAATGAAATCCGAACTGTCCGATAAAATCCTCAAATATTTTTCATGGTTCTGTGCCATAATTCTATTGGGCTCATTGTCTGCTGTAATAGGATTTCTCATATTTAAAGGATATAAATCCATAAATTTAAATCTTATTTTTGCCGACACTCCGCCAATGGATGCAATTCTCCTTAGAAAGCAGGTGTTTGACGGTCTTTTCCCGGCCATTGCCGGCACATTGTCTTTAGTTTTTCTTTCCATTGTATTTGCAATACCCGCAGGCCTTGCAACGGGAATATTTCTTGCTGAATACTGTCCTTTAAAAATCAAATGGCTTTTTAATCTGATTTTTGACATACTTGCAGGTATTCCATCCATTGTGGTGGGATTGTTTGGGCTTTCCATCACCATATTTCTTCACCACTGGTTTTCTGCAAAACTGTTCCCCTGCCTTTTAATTTCCGCCCTTTGTCTTGCCTTTCTTGTCCTGCCCTATATAATAAGAACTACTCAGATATCACTTGAAGCTGTCCCATTCAGTGTACGGGTAACTGCTCCTGTTCTCGGCGCTACAAAACTGCAGAATATTTTTTTTGTGCTTTTACCGGCCTCTCTTTCAGGAATCGTAAGCGGTATTATACTGTCAATAGGAAGATGCGCAGAAGATACCGCAGTGATAATGCTCACCGGAGCTGTTGCAACGGCAGGTGTTCCAAAATCGATTTTTTCTAATTTTGAAGCTCTGCCCTTTTATATTTATTATATCTCTTCACAATATACGGATGATAAGGAATTAATGACAGGTTTTGGTGCATGCCTTATTCTGCTGTTTATATGTACAGGTTTATTTGTTCTTGCACATTTTATAAAAAGAAAATTATCAAACAGGATTCTTTACGGCCATAAGGCCGATCTAAATTCATACCCGGATAACCCCACAAAAAAAATGAAACAAATGTGGATTACAGTACCTGGTAGGGATTTCTTATCAAAAAGGCCCTGATATGAATTTAAAAGAAAATATAAAAATAAAAATCCGGGATCTTTTTTTTCAGTATAATACCCATATGGTGTTGGAAAATATCAATATTGACATAATGAAAAATACAATCACAGCCGTGACAGGGCCGTCGGGCCAGGGCAAATCAAGCTTTCTTACAACACTTAACAGATTATGGGAAAGCATTGACGGAGCAAAGGCTACGGGAAAAATTGAAATAAGATTTAATGAAAAATTTCAGGATATATACAATAAAAATTATCCTGTTGATCTTTTGAGAAGGCAGGTTGGAATGGTTTTTCAGGTGCCTAATCCTTTGCCCATGAGTATTTATAACAACATTGCATTTCCCTTAAAGCTCATGGGCGAACATAAAAAAAAAGATGTGCCGTACAGGATTGAAAATGCACTGAAAAAAGCGTTTTTGTGGGATGAGGTAAAGGACAGGTTAAATAAAAATGCTTTCATTCTGTCAGGAGGCCAGCAGCAGAGGCTCTGTATTGCACGGGCACTTATACTTGATCCCCATGTGCTGCTCCTTGATGAACCCACATCTTCCCTTGATGAAAAAGCAGGCAGGGTGATTGAAGACCTTATCGTTGAACTAAAAAAAAATTGTACCATTGTACTTGTTTCCCATCACATGGATCAGGTAAAAAGAGTTGCCGATACCGGCATGACATTATCCACTGCAAACAGTGTCATTTGATAGAAATCATTGATCTTACCCTATGACCTATGGCACTCCTCCCACATGAAATTTTTTATGTTTTTATCATCCCTGGAAAATTCTATGCCGACAAGATAGATTTTTTTCCCTTTTTGCTGATATTTTTCAGAATATTTTTTCTTTTTTATCTGTT
>CAZLBE010000069.1:0-7456 GCA_964557635.1 uncultured Desulfobacterales bacterium | reverse complement strand
GCCTCTCAACAAAGTATGAAAAACCCGCTCTAATATTCGGAGTTTTTCATATAAAAAAAGAACAGATTCATTATAATCAGCGTAAATCTATGGCTGAATAATAATTACAACTTAAAATTTTAAATATCGGAGCAACACAATAAATATGAAAACGTATTATATAGATGGAGAATTTGTACCTGAAAATAAAGCTTTTATTCCCGTAGATGATCTTGCTGTCTTAAGGGGCTTCGGGGTCTGTGATTTGATGAGAACCTATAACGGAAAACCGTATTTTTTAGATGAGCATATTAAAAGACTTGAAAATTCAGCAAAGGAAATAGGTCTTGAACTTCCATGGTCATGTGATGATATGGTAAAAATTGTCCTTGAGACTTTGGAAAAAAATGAAGCTATAAATGAAGCAAATATAAGAATAGTAATCACGGGAGGGTCAAGTCCGGATTTTATTACTCCACATGGCAATCCCAGGCTACTTGTGCTGGTAACTCAAATTCCCGAATTTCCGGCATCATGGTATGAAAAGGGTGTCAAAGTTATCACCCTTCCCATTGAAAGGGATATACCCGGAGCAAAGAGCATCTCCTATATCCCTGCAACAATGGCCTTGAAAAAGGCAAAAAAAGAAAATGCAGTGGAAGCCCTTTATGTAGACAGGCACGATTTTGTCAGGGAATGCGCAACAAGTAATTTTTTCGCATTTATCAATGGATCTCTTGTCACCCCTGACAGGGACGTTCTCAAGGGAATAACACGCCAGGTGGTGTTAGATATCAGTAAAGACCTTTTTGATATAGAATTAAGGCAACTTCATCTTGATGAAGTTTTAAAGGCAGATGAAGTTTTTATAACAGGTACCAATAAGGGAGTTGTACCGGTTGTCAGGATAGATGACACAATAATCGATGGCGGCATACCAGGGAAAAACACGGCAAAGGTGATAAAAGCGCTTAATGACCATGCGCTGGATTTTAAATAATCACCATGAAGTGGATCTGGATTCAGGTTCAGTCATCTATCACTCACAGGGGGCTCTGCTGTAGACACTTTGAACAGCATTGTTTATAAGAAATAGTGCATAAATTAACACCTATTGTATTCGCGTCTTCGACCCATTTTTTGTCAGAATCTTTGATTCTTTGAGGCAATCTGGGCCAAGTCCGGATCCGCCTCATGGCGGTTATATAGAATTCAAGAAACTTTGCAGGAGTTTCATATCAACAACCTTTGCTGCAAGATAGAAAAAGTAAAAAATGGAGTACAGTTTAATACCATGTCTGTTCTGTCAATTAGAGAACCCGTTAATGCCATTGTGTCTTGTCCCATTAAGGGGGGCATGGGGATGGACTATCTTCGGGATTGTCTGGGCAATGGCTGCTATCAGGATGACGCTTAAAATTTTTTCCATGAATATGCCAAGGTGGATCTCAACGGGTATTTATCTTGTCATGGGCTGGATGTGCATTGCTGCTGTTTATCCCCTTGTTATGACACTTAATATGACCTGTATGATGTGGCTTGCATCAGGAGGATTTTTTTACACAGCAGGGGCCGTGATATATGCTGTACAAAAACCTGATCCATGGCCTAAAGTTTTCGGGTTCCATGAGATATGGCATCTGTTTGTGCTTGCTGGAAGTTTCTGCCATTTCTGGGTGGTTTTCAGATTTTTAATGTATATTTGATTTATATATAACGGCCATGAGGCCGATCTGGATTGGCCCGGATTTGCCTAAAAGAATCAAAGATTCTGACAAAAAATGGGCTGAAAGCGCGAAGCCAATAAAAGTAATGTGTTAGTTTTATTTCTTATAAAACCGCCATGAGGCGGATCTGGATTGGCCCAGATTGCCTCATAACGAATTATGAAATAAACGTAATAGTTTATGTTTTATTTCATATAAAAATAATATTTAAAATTGACATCTATGTCATATTGCACATTAAGTAGTGCTTTAAGAAAAGGTAACCGTTATCAGTCAATTCGCGAACTGTAAGCGTTTACATGGTGCTGCAGATGCAAGGCGGCGTGCCAGCGGACCCGTTTTAATGTACTTCAAGTGCAAAGCCAACGCTGCAGGTGCAGTGCACTGTAAACGCTTACAAAAAAGGATGATCATCTATGAATATAGTTGAAGTAAAAAAAATAAGTGACTGCGATCATTTAAACCTGTTTTCCATTCGGTATAAGGACAGGCTTGATCATGAGAAATTCTGGGTTTTTGCCTCAAGGCTGGAAAGACCCTGTGTTATGGAAGATAGAACTGTGACCCCTGATGCAGTTGTTATTGTGCCTTTTCACAGGGATAAGAAAAGACTTGTAATCATAAGAGAGTTCCGGGTGCCCCTTGGCGGATATCAATACGGATTCCCGGCAGGACTTGTTGACGGCGGTGAAAGTGTTGAACAGGCCGGGAAAAGAGAGCTTAAAGAAGAAACCGGACTTGAGCTTGTTAAAACCATAAAGATAAGCCCTCCTGTGTATTCATCTTCCGGAATGACAGATGAGACAATATCCATGCTGTATGCGGAATGTGCGGGAGAGCCCTCCCTGAAAGATAATGAAGATTCGGAAGATATTGAGGTTATGCTGATTTCCCGTGATGATGCAAAAAGGCTGCTTAAAACAAGCCATACAAAATTTGATGTTAAATCCTGGATTGTTCTTTCCAGCTTTGCAGATCATGGAATAATCTGAATGTTTTCAAATTTTATCTATTTTCTTGTTGCCCTGATCCTCTATACAACCTGCGAGAGCCCTGCTGCCAGTGATAAGCTATTTCTGCCGGTATCTTCTGCTTTAATGTTTCTTTTCGTGTGTATGGCTTTTGCAGGGCTGTGCATATTGACTTTTAAGAGAATAGAAAAAAAAATATCAACTGTGCCGGGAATGGATCTGGATTTTCATATGGACAGGGCGATTTCCAGATTGTCCATTTTTGCACTTTTTGTTTTTGCAGCGGATCTTTATATCCTAAATCTCAGGGATCTTTTTTCGGGAATAAAGTTTTTTCAATTGTTTCCAACATTTGAGGCTGTTTTATTTCTTTCGATTTTTATTTTTTATCTTGTTATTATCTGGGTTTGTGCATGGAGTGTTCAGAAAAAGCTCTTTTCAGTATCAGTAACAAAAAAAAGTTTTGTACTTTCCAACATATCTTTTTCTCTTCCCGCTTTTCTTCCATGGTTTCTGCTTTCCCTTGTGGCGGATATCATACAGATATTACCCTTTGAACAGCCAAAAAAATTTCTGTCAACTCCCGGAGGAGAAATTTTTTACGTTTTATTGTTTCTTTTTGCAGTTGCAGTGTTCGGCCCTGTTTTTATCCAGAAAATGTGGGGGTGTACTTCACTTGAAAAGGGCATTCCAAGACAGAATATTGAAAGACTCTGCAAAAGTGCAGGGCTTGGATATTCCGACATACTTGTGTGGAATCTTTTTGGTGGTACCATGATAACAGCCGCTGTCATGGGGCTTGTTCCTAAATTCAGGTATATTCTTGTAACTCCCGCCTTAATTAATAATCTTCTGCCGGAAGAGATAGACTCTGTAATTTCCCATGAAATAGGCCATGTTCAAAAAGGCCATATGTATTTTTATCTTTTCTTTTTTGCAGGTTATATTGCCTGTATCTATTCTTTTTTTGATCCTCTTCTTATTCTTATATATTATTCCGATATAGTGTTTAAGCTGATATCTTTTTCAGGGATCAGTCATGATACAGCAGACAGTCTTATTTTCAGCCTGACTCTGATTGTATTTTTTCTTGTTTATTTCCGATATGTTTTCGGCTTTTTCATGCGGAACTTTGAGCGCCAGGCAGACACCCATGTTTATTCCATCATGGGCGATGCATATTATCTTATCACTACTTTTTTAAAAATTGCAGGTGTTAGCAGGCAGTCTCCTGAAAAGCCCAACTGGCATCATTTCAGCATAGGTGAGAGGATCAATTTCCTCAATAAATGCCAGCACGACAGGTCATTGATAAAAAAGCATGATAAAAAAATCAAAATCATGCTTTTAACCTATGCTGTCCTGATCGCAGTTGTATGTTATTCAGGATATTATTTTAATTTCGGCAGTGGAAAAAGTATGATTAACAGATTCGCCGTGGAAAAATCGCTTCAGCATAAACTCAAGCTTGATCCGGGACATTCTTTGGAAATTTACACCTTGATAGGGGACCAGTATTATGATTTAAAAAAATTTCAGCAGGCTGTTGATGCCTATGAAAATGTACTGAAAATTGATCCTGAAAATATCCATTCCTTAAATAACCTTGCCTGGCTTTTTGCAACCTGCGAAGATAAATCCATACGCAATTATAAAAAAGCTTTTGAGCTTGCACAAAGAGCTTTAAAACTAAAAAGAGATCCTTATATACTGGATACTTATGCAGAGGCCTGTTATGTAAATCATTTCTACGAAAAGGCTGTTAAAGCTTCAAAAGAGGCGCTTGTTAAAGCCGTAAAACGTCACGACTATTACCTGAAACAATTGGAAAAATTTGAAAAAAATAAAAATCCTGTACCATGACCTGTGCAGCCTTCTATTGGCTTCGCGCTTTCAGCCCTATATTTGTCAGGATCTTTGATTCTTAGAGACGGCTGGGTAAAACCAGATTCCCCTCATGGCGGTTATATGGGGCATTGCAGTTCATCCTGTGTTGGTGGCAGCAGAATGGTAAAGCAAGTGCCTTTATCAGGCTCGCTTTTTATCTCTATCGTCCCTTTATGGGCCGTAACAATGCCGTTACTGACATAAAGACCGAGATCTGATCTGGCGTTTTCCCCATCTGATGAGAAAAACGGATCAAATATTTTAACAATATTTTCAGGGGCTATGCCTTGCCCGTTATCCTCAACATCAATTTTAATCCAAGGGCCGCTGTTTCGAGTTTTTAAGGTTATGATCCCACTGTAATTCATTGTTTTGGCACTATTTAACATCAGATTTATCAACATCTGCTGTAACTGGTCATGGTTGCCCTCAATGCGGTACAGATCAGGATCAAGGTCTTCTTTTATTGTGATATCTTTAAATTTTGCATGGTGTTTTAATATTGAAAGTACAGAATTGACGGTTTCGTTAAAATCCATTTCACCAATGACTCCGGTTCCTTTCAGGGAGAAGTCAAGGAGGTCGGAAATTATTTTTCTGCACCTTTCTGCCTGGGACAGCACAATATTAATTTTTTCAACTGCAGGATTATCTTCAGGGATATCATCAAGTGCGAGATGAGCAAACATGTTAATGCCTGTCAGGGGATTGTTCATCTCATGGGCAACGCCTGCAACAAGTTTTCCAATGGATGCAAGCTGTTCGGATTTTTCAAGCTTCTGCCTGATTGTATCCATTTTTTCTTCAAAATCAAGTTTTTCACTTAAGTCCTGATAAATCCCCATGGTGGCAATTTCATTGCCATCTTCATCATATATAATCGAGCCTGACATCTCCACTGGAATTTTTTTACCAGAAGTGTGAATTGCAGTTGTTCTGATGGGATTTAATTTGCCTATTCCTCCGTAATCAGGGCTTCTCATCATTTTCATGATTTTTTTTGCCCCGCCTGTGGTATACAGGTATTCAGCAATACTCTTACCGACATCAATTTTAGACCGGTCGCCGAATATTTTTTCTGCACTGTCGCTCATGAGGATGATTTCACCTCTCATGTCAGCAACAACAATTGCAAGTACAGATCCTTCAACCAGCAATTGCAGAAAATCCCTGACCTTAAGCAGGCTCATCCCAAAATCACACCTGTCGGATTGTATTTCTTCCATTATTTAAGAACTTTTTTTACATATTTTAATAATGAATCCGGAGATACCGGTTTCTGCAGGACATGGTCAAATGAAATTTTTTGATCCTGCCCGTATGAACTCCAGGGACCTTTAATATCAACTGAAGTGATCATGATCTTTGGTTTATCAGCGGTTTTTTCATTTTTACTTAAAGCCTCTGCAAGTTTGGCACCCTCGCTGTAAGTCTCCATCATGAGATCAACAATATAAAGATCAGGGTCCTCCTGTTTTGATTTTTCAAGGCCTTCTTTACCACTTAGTGCTTCTATAACATCATATCCGGCTGATTTAAGAACCATTCCCGTAGTCATTATGAAATCAGGATCATCATCAACAATAAGAATTTTTTTACCCATGGAAACACCTCCATATAAATTTTTTTTAAAAAATAGAACTTAATATATTATATTTATCCCTATTAAATATAGTGTCAACTGGCAGATGGTATTGAGAAAACAAAACGTGTACCTTTTCCAAGTGTGCTATCAACATGGATATCTCCATTGTGAAATTCCACCATTTTCTTGACAATGGCAAGTCCAAGCCCCGATCCTTTTACAGGTCCGTTTCTTCTGCCATCAACCCTGTAGAATTCGTCGAAAATTCTTGGCACATGTTCCTCGGGAATGCCAATGCCAGTATCTGATATTTCCGATTGAATATGTTCACCATTTTTTGCAAGTACAAGTTTTACCTTGCCTCCTTTAACATTATATTTTATTGCATTGCTCACAAGATTGCTGAAAATTTCCATGATAAGGGGAGTAAAACCGTTGATAAGCAAAGGGTGTTGATCCATTTCAAGGGATATTTCGACTTCCATCTCTTTTGCTTTGTCCCGGTATTGTTCAACTGATTTTTTAGCGATCTCTCTTACGTCAAGAACCTCAAAATTTTTGTGCATCATCTTGGGGTCAAAGGTTGAAAGATTAAGCCACTTACGTATAAGAGCCAGCATCTCTCTCAGTCTTACAACGCATCTTGATACCATTTCCTGAGATTGTTCACTTATTTCACCTGCCATACCCCTCTCTATGATTTCAAGGAACTGTACTGTTGCTGCAAGGGGAGATCTTAATTCATGGGACACAAGGGAGATCATATTCCTTCTGATCTGTTCCTGTTCCTCTTTTAATGCTTCGTTTTCAAGAAAAACAAGTCTTTTTTTAAATCCCCTGCTTACTGCCGTTCTTATGGTTTCAGGAACAAAAGGTTTTGGAACAAAATCATTGGCACCAAGTTTCATAACTTCAACTGCAACCGGGACAGATGCATACCCCGTAATAACAATTTTAATGGAGTGGGGGTCTATTTCATTTAGTTTTTTCATTACTTCCATGCCGCTTATACCGCTGAGCATGAAATCAAGCAGAACTACATCGTGCTGGTGTTTTTTAAAAAGGTCAATGCCTTTTTCTCCGGTTTTGGCAAGGTCAACGATGTATCCATCTCTTTCCAGGACAATTTTGCATGATTCTCTTATGACATCTTCGTTATCAATAATAAGAACTTTTTTTTCTTTCATACTCATTGTGTTATACCTTTTGCGGGGCTCTTGTTTTCAAGTTTGATTATCTTTCTTTATCTAATAAAGCGTGTTTACATTTATTGCAACCAAATTTTATTTTTTTTTTATTTTTTTATA
>CAZLBE010000068.1:0-7479 GCA_964557635.1 uncultured Desulfobacterales bacterium | reverse complement strand
GAGTGTTTTTGGAAAATATTTCATCACTCAAAAAAACAACTATTTTTGTTTCATTAGTTATTTGAGGATAAAGTATTAGGCAGAATCAAGCGGTTCGGTCAGACGCGTAAGGTTGTGGGCATGCTCAATATTGTTTACAGCTTTACTGTCAAATATCGGGAAACCATTGATCCTGAGGCTCATTTATGGGAACGATGTGCATCTGTTTTATCCCGCCGTGACATTGTCAGAAAACTCAGTGAGCCCTGTCACAATTTTTTGCGGCAATTTTATTCTGTAACAGCCTGTCGACCGGATAACAATACCGATCGAGATGGCGGGAAAAGACCTGATTTAAGAAGGGATTAAGACAAGTCCTACGCCCCTCCCCGGGAATAATGTATTGTCGATGACGGACGGATCCTATTTCCTCAAAATTATTAATTTCAACTTTTTTTACCTATATTTTGGAACAAATACCAAATGGTATTTGCAATCCCATATCACATGAGATAAACTCGCCCAATCATGCATAGATTCAAACTCCTTTATACCCTTGGGATTTTCCCGGAGTATGAGTCTATATCATTTCACCCCGGACCGGTAGAACCTATTTGGGACTTCCACCTGAGGTGAATGGCTTAAACCAGTATTAATGGTTGTATTATCCTGTTGATGAGTCATATCTTTTTTCTCTTTATTTGATTTGGGTTAAAAAAAGGAGAATTAAGTCTTGAACCAGTTTTTGCAAACCCCAGGATACATTTTGTACTTCTCATGCTGAATTTAGAATTTAAAGATTTTACACTATTCTATTAAAAAATGGAGGAGGCGAGGAGACAATGAAAAAATCTATATATATTTTGACTCAACTTTCTGGGTAAAGGATTCACCTTTAGAAGATACTTCTAATCATCTAAAAGTCTATTATGCTCCCTGTTTTTCATGCTGCAGGGCAATTGCATGCTCAAGGTGTTTATCCATGTAGTAAAGAATGGGGACGGCCATTCTTGAAAACAGCAGGGATGCGACCTCCCCTGCCATAAGAGATATGGCAAGCCCTTGGAATATGGGGTCAAAAAGAATCACCGAAGCGCCCACGATCACTGCAGCAGCGGTGAGGAGCATGGGGCGGAACCGCACAGCTCCTGCATCTATGACTGCAAGATCAAGGGGCATGCCCTGATCAAGGCGCAGTTCTATAAAGTCAACAAGGATAATGGAATTTCTCACGACAATGCCTGCCCCTGCTATAAAACCTATCATGGAGGTTGCCGTAAAAAAGGCTCCGGCAAGATAGTGGGCAGGCAAAATACCTATCAAAGAAAACGGAATCGCAGCCATTATGACAAGGGGGGTTGTAAAGGACTTGAACCAGCCCACGACAAGGATAAAAATCAAAACCATCACCACTGCAAAGGCAATGCCCATATCCCGGAACACCTCATAGGTGATCTGCCATTCACCGTCCCATTTCATGGAAAAACGTTTATCGCTTGAGGGCATGCCCGTCATGTGCTGCTTAAGGGTATATCCTTCGGGAATTTTTATGTGGCTGATTTTATCTTTCATCGCCAATATGGCATAAACAGGGCTTTCCTTGCTTCCTGCCACATCACCTGTTACATAGACCACGGGCATGAGATTTTTATGATATATACTTCTCTGCCGTTTGGTCTTAACGACAATTACAAGACTTGAAAGTGGCACAAGAGTGCCGTCTCTTCCTGCTATTTTAATGGTTTCAAGCCTTTCTATCCCTGCCCTTGCCTTCATTGGAAGTCGTAATTTAATGGGAACATCTTCTTTTTCAAGATCTTTGTGCAGCAGGCCCAATTGTTCACCTGAAAGTGCTATTTTCAAGGTTTCTGCGATTTTTCCTGTACTTATTCCATGCAGGGCTGCCCTTTCCTTGTCAATTTTAAAATTGTATCTTGTATTCTGAAATTCAGCATACCAGTCAATATCCACAACACCTGACGTATCGCTAAAAATCTTTTTAATTTTTTTCGCAATTTTTATCTGGCGCTTATAATCAGGTCCGTACACTTCGGCAACAAGGGTTGATATAACAGGAGGACCCGGAGGCACTTCTGCAACTTTTACACTTGCATTGAATTTTTTCCCTATTGCTGCAAGAAAAGGTCTCACCCTTTTTGCAATGGCGTGGCTCTGGTCCTGTCTTTCTTCCTTATCTGCAAGATTCACCTGAATATCGGCAACATTTGTACCATGTCTCAGATAGTAATGCCGTACAAGTCCGTTAAAATTAAAGGGGCCTGACGTTCCCGAATAAATTTCGTAGTTTTTCACTTCATTAACGGTTTTAAGATATTCCCCCATTTCCATGGCAGCTTTTGTCGTTTCCTCAAGGGTTGCACTTTCCGGCATGTCAATAATAACCTGAAATTCACTTTTATTATCAAGTGGCAGCATTTTTACTTTGACAAGTTTTGTTCCCACCATGGAACATGCCAGGACAAGCAGGGCAACAATTGACAGAAGGAAAAGCCATTTCCATCCTTTATGATGAATCAAAGGACCCATTATGTCCCTGTAAAGACGGGTTAGAAAATCTTCCTTTTCACCCTCATTGCTGTCATATCCATTTTTTTTGCCATGTTTTCCCCCGCCCCTTTTAAGAAGTCTTATGGAAGCCCAGGGGGTCACGGTAAACGCTATGAGAAGAGAAAAAAACATGGCCGCAGAAGAACCCACGGGCATGGGGCGCATGTATGGTCCCATAAGACCACCCACAAATGCCATGGGAAGTATTGCACATATAACGGTGAAGGTTGCAAGTATAGTGGGATTACCAACTTCATCCACTGCTTCAACGGCAACTTTTGCAAGGGGTCTTGCCTTGTTTTCGGGAAGTCTGAAATGGCGGACAATATTCTCCACCACCACAATGGCATCATCCACAAGTATTCCAATGGAAAAAATCAGGGCAAAAAGGGTGATCCTGTTTAAGGTATATCCGTCAAGATAAAAAACTGTAAGGGCAAGGGCCAGGGTTACTGGAATTGCAAGGAGAACAATACCGGATTCCCTGTGTCCCAAGACAAACCAGATAAGGATAGTAATCGATATTACGGCAAGGATCATGTGGAATAACAGTTCATTGGATTTATCATTGGCTGTTTTACCATAATCCCTTGTCACTGTTACATTAACGTCATCCGGGATAATAGATCCCTTTGCCTTTTCAATTGTTTTAATAATTTTTCTGGTGATGGTGATTGCATTGCTGCCTTTTCTCTTGGCAATGGTAAGGGTTACTGCAGGATAGATGGTATTATTACTGCTGTATCTTAAATTATCCGTTCCGGTTTTTACCGTTTTTTCTGTCTTTCCGACTTTTATCGTTTTCTCTGCGGCAGGACCTGTTCCAAAGAACACGTAATTTGAGGGCTCTCCGGGACCATCACTTATGTCTGCCACATCTCTCAAATATACAGGCCTGCCATTAAAAATGCCCACAACAATGTTTTCAACATCCTGTTTGTTTTTTAAAAAACCACCGGTGTGAACAATGATCTCCCCTTTAATTGAAGGAAAATCACCTGAATGATTTTCCATGTTTGCCGACTGTATCATATGGGCAACACCTGTAAGGTCAAGATGGAATCCGGCAAGGCGTACAGGGTCAAGAAACACGGTAAGCTGACGGCGCTCTCCGCCTATAATCTTTGTTTCCGAGACATTTTTCTCTTTTTTAACCTGGTTCTCAATTTCCGCTGCAACCCTGCGAAGGGTATAATGGTCAAGGTCCTTTGATGAGAAGGTAAGCGCCATAACAGGGACATCATCAATATAACGCGGTTTAATCAGGGGGGGACTTGCACCCATGGGAATTTTGTCAAAATTTGCCATGAGCTTGGATTGAAGCCTTACAATGGCATTTTCTTCATTTTCACCCACTTTAAAACGGACAATCACAAGGGACATGCCCGGACTTGAGGTGGAATAAACATATTTTACACCGGAAATTTCCCATAAAAGCTTCTCCATGGGACTTGTAATTCTCTGTTCAATTTCCTTTGAGCCTGCTCCCGGCATTCTTACAAACACATCCACCATGGGAACGATGATCTGAGGTTCTTCCTCCCTTGGCATGGCAAGGGTGGCAGCGATACCCAACAGTATTGAAGAGATGATAATAAGGGGCGTAAGTTTGGAATCTATGAAAAACTTAGCAATTTTTCCTGCAAGCCCCTTCCTTTTTGCGCTCATGATGCTGCTCCCACAATGACATTGTTTTCCATATTCAAAGGAGGCTGAACAATATAATGGTCTCCCGGATGGATACCTGAAATAACCTCTACCTTATTTTTAATGATTCTGCCTGTTCTAACCAGTCTGAAGTGCGCTGTCTTTTTGCTATCAACAAGATAAAATCCCGTTAACTCACCATGGTGAATAAATGCTGTTTCCGGAATAAGAATCATATCAGTGCTGCCAACGGGAAGTGCAATCCTTGCAAAAACACCTGAACGGAATTGTCGTGTTTCAGGAAGATCAAGCTTAACATTAAAGGAGCGGCTTAAAGGGTCAGCCGCAGGATCGATTCTTACAACAACACCTTGAACACTGATATTGTCCATGGAAGGAATTGTAATGGTCAACTGCTGATTCAAGTACACTTTGTTGATATGCTTTTCAGGTACAAAAAACTCCACCTGAAATTTTCCATGGGTTTCAAGGGAAAAAAGCGGGGTTCCCGGAGAAGCAAGATCTCCCACATTTATGATTTTTTTTGTGATGCTGCCTGAATAAGGCGCCATCACACGGGTATCTTTCATCTGAATTCTTGCTGCGGCAACCCCTGCCTTTGCCTGATTTATTTTGGCACGTGCAGCCTGCAGCATTGCCACAGCACCTGACAGGGCAGCCTTTGCCTGGTGATATTTTGTCTTTATATTGTCAAATTCCTGGGGACTGACGGACTTTTCCTTTAAAAGCTTTTGATAGCGTTTGAAAGTTGTAAAAGCAAAATCTTTTCCGGTTGCAGCTGCATTTTTTGATGCCTTTGCCGCTGCAAGGGCTTTTTTTGCACCTGCAAGGCCTGCCATTGCATTTTCAAGCTGGGCTGCTGCCTGTCGGTCATCAATTTCAGCGAGAAGATCTCCTTTTTTAACTCTGGTTCCCTCGTGCACATAAATTTGCTTTACTATGCCAAACACCTTGCCTGAAATCAGGCTGGTTGTTCCGGCATTAATTGTTCCAACCGCTTCATACAGAAGTGGATAATGACCGACTTCTGCAACCTGCACCCTGGTGGTAATTTTTTTTGCACCTGTTTCTTCAGTATTTCCCGGTTTAATTTTTTCCTTACATCCAAACACGAAAAATGTCATCATCAGGGACAAACAAAAAATTAGAATTCTTTTCAGCATATTTCCTCCATCAGTATTTCAGCTGTCAGTTATCAGTTATCAGTTATCAGTTATCAGTTATAATTTATCAGTTATAAGTTGTCAGTAAAAGTATACCGCCAATTAACCCTGTAAAGGGTTGATTCCAAAATAAAACAGATCAGTGAAAATTCTGGTCAATATTTCCCGAAGCAAGTGCAAGCCTTATCCTGGCAGATTCATAGTCATACACAGCCTTAAAATGATTTGCCCTTGCCCTTTGATCTGCAAGTTCTGCATCAAGAAGGGTTACAATGGTCAAAAGCCCGTTTTTATACCTGTTTTTTACAATGCGAAGATTTTCAAGGGACTGGTTTAAAGCTGATTCTGCAACATAAATACGCTGCTGCGAGGCTCTCAGGTTCAAAAAGGCCTCCCTGATTTGATTTTTAACAACAAGCTCCATATTTTTTTCAAGCTCATTGACCCTTTGAAGGGATAATTTGGCAGAGTTTATTTTATGGCTTATATTTAACCCGCTGAACAGGTTGAGCTGCATCACAGCACCAATGGAATAGTCGTTGTTTCCCTTATTCAGATGCTCGGAATTATTTTCATACGTACCAAACAGATTGATACTTGGAAGATGACCTGATTCTGCTATTTTAATCCCTTTTTCCGCCATATCTTTTTGTAATTTTAATATCTGCAGTTCAGGTCTTTTTTCAACTGCTTTAACCATTAAATCGCCCTGATTTTCTTTTACTTTCCATGAATTTTCAAAGTAAGGGACGGCATTAACAGGCGTTTCAAGGGGTATTCCCATGGCTGTATTTAAATATCCCCTGCCAATTTCTATCCTGCTTATTGCACTTAGCCTCTGCTGTGTTAAATCAGCAATTCTCACTTTTGCCCTTAAAAGATCACTTTTTACGGAAAAACCGCTGGTATATCTTGATTTAACCATGTTAAGACTTGCCCTGGCAGATTCAAGGGAGTGTAAAATAACTTCAAGATTTTTTTTTGCAAGGAGAAGGTGAGTATAGGCAAGGGCGGTTTGTGCAATAATTGTCTGCCTTGTTTTTTTATAGGCAGCACCTGCAATGCTTTTATTTATTTCGGCCTGTTTAAATGAATTGTATATACGGCCTCCGGCGTAAACCGGCATTGAAACTGACAGTGAAGAGTTAAAATTATTAATGGCATCGGGGTCATTTAAAATCGATGGATTAAAATCATCTCTTGTTATTCTTCCCTGGTTGAGCAGGGTCCCGAATGTCCACATGGGAACGGTCGTCCTGTTGAATGTCTCTTTAAAATTAAGCTTTGGCATAAAACCTGATTTTGCCGCGCCAAGGCCGGATTCTGCCACTTTTTCCCTGAATACAGATGCTTTGAGGACAGGATTATGTGTTATTGCGGTTTTTATGGCATCTGTCAGGGTTAATAGCGTTTTTGCTGACAAAGATTGTAATCCCGGATTGACTGGCTTTAAATTTTCCCTAACTGCAGCATCCGTGGCAGCATCCGCTGCAGCATTCATTAATATAATTGAAAAAACAAAAAAAAAGGTTAAGAATCCGTTAATTATTTTTTTCATCTTCCTCCTCTATATTCTTTTTTTTCATGAAAAACTACGTGCATCAGAACAGATTTTGGCTTACCTGCCTTCTGCCCATAATTTGTCAGAATCCCATAATTTGTCAGAATCGTGATTCTTTGAAACTGATCCGGGCCAAACAGATCGGCCTCGTGACGGTTATTCAGGTATCAATTATAAGGGCTGAAACCTGAAAATGCAATTAATAAAGCCTGAGAATTTCAATCATAACATTATACTGCTATGATTTAGCCCAAAGACTATGGCTTTTCAACTTGTATTGTACCTAAAAAAGAAGTACATTAAATAGATGTATAATGTACACATAAAAAAGAAAATTGTTAAGAAAATATTCAAACTTTCCAAAAGCAACCTAAAGCGAGCTATGCCCGCAACCAATGTGCCTGACTCAATTTCTTGTTTTTTATTACATAAATTCAGGGGTAAGGCACTAAATGGCAAAAAGTAAATTAAGTGCTTTTTTCAATGTCAATGTTGAGCGTTTTTTTATATGAAATAACGTAATTTCAAGACACTATTGGC
>CAZLBE010000067.1:0-7488 GCA_964557635.1 uncultured Desulfobacterales bacterium | reverse complement strand
TTTACCACATAAACTATTATTATCCTTTTGCCGATCTTCTTGCAAGTCTTGATGCAGATTTTCTTGCCAGTCTGTCTCGGAACGATGAATTTTCCACCGGAGTTTCCTCTCCTGCAGAAGCTTTTTATCTGCTTTGCAAAAGCCTGTAACAAAATTTTTTCTGTCAACTTTTACTTTATTGAATTTGGGATAATCGTGTAATACAAGGGTGACAGGCCATTTGCCCTTAAGGTGAAACTCCCATACCTTTTTCAAATCAATGTCAGATACAATATCACTGTTAATGACAAAAAAAGAAGAATCTTTCATGAAATCTCTTACATTTTTTATTGCGCCTCCTGTGTCAAGTGCAACGGGTTCATGGCGTGTTTCAATGTTGACAGGCAATTTTAATGTTTTAATAAATGCTTCTATTTTTTCATTGAGATGATGTGTGTTTATAATTATATCTGTGCATCCTGCCTGGATCAGCCTGTCAATAATTATTTTAATAGATGGAACTTTATCTATTGTAAACAATGGTTTAGGTACTTTTTTTGTGTAGGGAAGAAGCCTTGTGCCAAGACCTGCGGCAAGAATAAGAGCTTTCATAATTTTACGATCTTGCCAATAAGAGAAACTTTTCGATTCTTTTTTTGTACTTTAAAATAAGATCATGGTCTTCCAAACCGCATATTCCATTATCCATGAAAAATTTTGAAGCATTTTTATAATTTATTCCGGAAAGGGATTCCTTGAGAATGATATCTTGGTGTTTGTACATTTTAGTTCCGATTGCCTGAATTTTCTTGATTCTGGTTTTTGCATCGTGTTTATCCTTGGGGTTTGTTTCAAAATATATAAGTGCTGCTTTATATGATTCAAAAAACGGATGAAGAAGCCCTGCAAAACATTTCAATTTTCTGTATCCTTGAGAAGTTATATTATAAGTGTCTGGAATGGAATGGTTTGGAACTATAATGCCCTGTTCAATGAAAGCCTTCAGGCATTGACTGATATTTTCTTCACAGGTTTTATCTTCATTAAATGAAAATTCATCAATTAAAAAATTCTGTAAAAATCTGTAGGTTTCAGTCAGACTTTCCGGTGCGAACTGAAATGTATCCGTATGAAGAATTGCAATTGCAGCATAGGCAGGAGACACAAAAAAAGAAATAGCATTGTTTTTATAATAATCCAGAACCGGCCGCTTGTTGTCCTTTACAATAAATCTTGTGTTATCTGTTATTTCAGGATCGGATTCATCTGCAAGTTCTATGAATTTCCGGGATACAAATGTCTCAATCACACTGTTGAATGCATATTCAGAATCAATAATTAAGGTATCTGCAAGACCTGCATTAAAAAAAATCAGTGTATTCATATAGGTTTGCACCCTGAACATTAATTCTTTTTTATTGAATCTGTTATTTGGGCAATTTAGAATACCGCCTGCAACAATGCCGTGGGCTGTTACAATTGAAATGGCGTTAATGGAATTTATCAGCCTGTATCCTATGCTTTTGCACAATGCTTTATGCTGATTTTCATCCATGGCACAAGTGTTCAATTTTTTGTCATCAAGGTATCTGTTAAGGGATATGGATTTTCCGAATTTAATATACACTTTCCCATATTTTGTTTTTAAAAATTTTCTTGCGCGTATCAGCTGGGAAAGATTTTCAGGATTTTTGTTACCCCCTTCAATTTCATTAAGATAGGCATCTTCTTCAAGCACCCTGTCATATCCTACATAAACCGGTGCAAACAGCAGATCTTCGCAGACTTTTTTCCTGTGGGCATTGATCAGCATGGATAGAAGACCGAATTTTGGGGATAAAAGTTTTCCAGTCCTGCTCCTGCCGCCTTCTATGAAAAATTCAATATTAAAACCCTGTGAAAGCAGTTTTTCAATATAGGCTGCAAATATTTTTGAATAAAGCGCAGCCCCTTTAAATGTTCTTCTTAAGAAAAAAGCGCCCCCGCCCCTAAAAATCGGACCAAGGGGCCAGAATGACAAATTTTTTCCTGCAGCAATCTGTGGACAGGGCATATTGTTTTTAAACATAACATAAGAGAGAAGAAGATAGTCAAGATGACTTTTATGGCAGGGCGCAAGTATCAGGGGTGCTTTTTTTGACTTTTCCTTGAGCATGTCAAGCCCTTCCTGATCAACCACAATCCCTTCAAAAATATGATTGAACATCCATGTTAAAACTCTGTCAAAAATATGAATTGTCCTGAGATTGTAGTTGGATGCAATTTCCATTATACATTCCGAAGCCTCTTTACGTACTTTAATCAGGGGCTGATCTTGTTCTTCTGCATATTCTTCTAAAAATTGTTGCATTTCAGATTCAACAAGAATTTCTTCGGTGATCTCATCCCTTGATTTCAGGACAGGGCCTGTAACGCTTCGTCTCTGACTGTTTAAAATATCCGTTAAATAAGTCCTTAAAGCATATGCCTGAAAATCAGTATCAAGGTTTTGTATATCAGATTCTGCGAGAAATTCTTTAAGATTAATCGGGTCCGAGATTTCAACACAAATTTTATCGGGGTTGCGCAGAATGGCAAAAAATCGTTTTATGTTGCCCGGTCTTTCACTGTTTCCAAGCAGAATGTCAAAAATTGTGGATGAACTGCGTAAAGGTTTTGAAATAAAAATTATGGTTTCAGGAATAAAATATACTGGTTTCTCGGTTTTTTTCTGGAATTCTATTAGGGAATGCAAGGGGTCTGTTCCTGACATTACAAACCTTTTATAAAACCCTTTGTTTTCAAAAAGGCATAGAAAACAGGAACGTCCCTTTGAAAGTTCATTATTTATATACCCTGAGGTGTAGGGATCCTTTAAGTGAAAAAAGCGAAAAAAATTATCCATTTGTGAGACAAAAACCCTGAACACACGTTTCACGGGTAAAAGAAAAAGGAATTTAAAATTAAAGCACAGTTCAGGATAGGGCAGGGCGGCATTTTTTAAAATTGTATAAAAGTATAAAAAATCAAAAAGAGATCTGTATTTACCCGTATAGATGAGAATACCTTTTTCATTAAGCTGGCTGAGTTTTTCAGTTGTTCTGGCGTTAATTCTGATCCTTGAGAAAATTTTATTAAGCACAAATGATGTCAGCAATCCTGTGTTTCCGGGATAAAGACATGTATAATAATCATGTGAAGCACCAAGAAAATAATTGATGCATGCAGAGTATATTTTTTTTAATTTTTTAATTGTATTTGAAAATATGTAGACTGTTTTCATTGAAGTTCCTTTTTCGGTAAGCGGTCACAGAGCACTGCACCTGCAGCACCGTAGTAAACGCTTATTATTCGCGGAGTAACTGTGAACGATTACTTTTGTCATTTTTAAAAGGCCACATGCCATTTTTATATGAAAAGCTTCGGATATCAGAGCGGGTTTTTCATACTTTGTTGAGAGGCGAATCTGGGCCAAACCAGATCCGCCTCATGGCGGTTATAATTAAGCCTGTTTCGGGTTTTTATCAAAGGTAGGGTGCGATGGCAATATAATATTTTCATTAAAAATTGCCTTGCTTTACTTATTTTCCTGTGATAATTGATCATTTTTGTGAGATATGTAATAAATTTTAAGGATAATGAATTTTAACTGCTGAAGTTTATTTTTTGGAATAATTCAACTTAAACAGTTGAAGAAGCTAAGGAGGATTTGTTTTATGAAGACATTGATTGGCGGAGCTGTTGCAGTTCTTTTGGGAGTAATTGGTATTGCTGTATGGTTTGGAGCATTTATGCAATTGTTAGCCGGGGCATTGCCACCGGTTCTTCTTCTTGGTGGAGGTCTTGCCCTTTATCTTGGATTTGATGAATTAAAAGATTCCTGGAAAAAAGATGAGGGAGTTGAGGCTCCTGCAAGTGATGATAAAGCAAAAATTGCTGAGCTTGAAAAAGAATTAGCAGAGCTGAAAAAATAAATTTATATTTTTTAACCAATATGACTTAGTGTCTGAATGACTATGCATAAAAGCTTTTTTCGTTCAGGCGCTGAGTTTATTTTTGTTGCTTGATTGCTGATGTTGCCAGAATATCAGCTCTTTCGTTTAATTCAATTCCTGCATGCCCCTTAACCTTTATTATTTTAAAATCCTTAAATTCATGTATTAAGTTTTTAATCCTGTTTATCAGATCAAGGTTTTTTTTGGGTTTCCATCCCTTTGACAGCAGTCCTGCGCAATATGTACTATCCGTGAACAGACGTACAGGAAGATCTTTTCTTTTAAGTTTTTCAAGTGCCCTTTCTATGGCTGTAAGCTCTGCAATATTATTGGTGGCCGTTCCTATAAATTCAGACATTTCTTTTTTTTTCCCATTAAATACAAGGACAGCTCCTATGCCGGCAGGTCCGGGGTTTCCCGATGAAGCACCATCTGTATAAATAATGACGGTGTTTTCGCTGCCAGGTATATTGTGAAATGCTGTGTTATTTTGTATCTCTTCACTAAATGTGCCTTTATTGGAGATGCTTATATCATCTTTACGACTGCAGGTATCGTAAATAAGGTTTGTATCTGAAGTTTTTTCTGAATCAGGTCCGACTTTTTTGTCCCTTAATTTTTTGTCCCTTAATTTTTTGTCAGTCCCTGTATTTTTCTTTGTTTTTTTCTTTTTTCCGGGAATTGCATCGCTTTCCTGTTTCAGGTTGTCCCTTTTAATCAGGTATTCATAATCCTGGTTTAAATTGTATTTTATGAGAATTTTATTGTTTTTAACTAAAAAATTACCATCAGGTCCAATTGCCGCCCAGACCTTATTTCCTTTAAAACTCATTCTCTTCCATTCATTTGTACCGGTTTTTTGATCTTTTGTTTTTTTGTTTTCAGGCATTTTTTTTCTCTAATCAGATAATTTTTATTCGATTATCAAGTTTCATAATTGAAAATTAAATCTGTAAATATTTGACCTCATTATAAACTTAAAAAAATTTTAAAAATAAACAACTGTAATGTTGGTATTTTAAAACATATCTGCGTTTATCTGTGTAAATCTGCGGCTGAATAATGACTTAAGTCTTTATTCATACAGATAAAATTTCCTGCTTACTTTTTTGAATTCAATAAGTTCTGACTCCCATGATTTTTCCATGGAATCAATTGGTTCCATATCCATTATCATTTTTCTTATATCACTTTTTCCAAGAATCAAATCTATTGGAAGTTTTTTGTATTCATACTCATAGGGAGGTTGTTTCCATTGAAAATCATCTTTGTGCAATTTTATAATCTCCTGCAGGAGTATGAGAGAGGTTCTGTATGGTTTGAATTTACCAGGATTTACGACATGGATCTGAAATCCGTGGCAGACCTGATCATGCCATTTGCCAGAAGTCGGTTGAAAACATACCGGTCTGAGAACTGCCCCGCAGATTTTGCTTTTAATACGATTAAGTATTTTTTCTTCGTTGATAAAAGGTGCACCGGATAACTCAAAAGGCTGGGTTGTTCCCCTTCCTTCGGAGATATTTGTTCCCTCAAATATAACCTGTCCGGGATACACTATTACCGATGCTGTTGTCGGAAGATTAGGGGAAGGAGGAATCCAGGCAAGTCCTGTATCATTAAAATACATTTTTCTTTTCCAGCCTTTCATTGGAATGACCTTAAGGGATGCGCCAATGCCAAAAGCGGTATTAAACATGGATGATATTTCTCCTGCAGTCATTGCATGGCGCATTGGAATGGGAAATCTACCCACAAATGACCTGCAGTTTTCAGCAATGAGATTGCCTTCAACCTCAATGCCTCCGATTGGATTGGGTCTATCAAGAATGATCACTTTTTTATTGTGTTTTGCAGCTGCTTCAAGGCAATATGATATTGTATAAATAAAGGTGTAAACCCTTGTGCCGGCATCCTGGAGATCAATGATCAGAACATCAATTAAATCAAGCATTTTTTTTGTTGGAACTCTTGTTTTGCTGTAAAGACTGAATACAGGTATGTCAAGATCCTTGATTTTTGAATGATCTGATTCAATCATATTGTCCTGCTTTTCAGCATGAAATCCATGCTGGGGTGAAAAAACAGCTTTTAATTGATTTGGAAAAATTCTGTTTATCAATGTTGATGCATGTATAAAATCTCTGTCCACTGATGCCGGATTGGCTAAAAGTCCAAGCCTTTTACCTTTAAGAGATGAAGGGGGATCACAGCAGAAATTTTCAAGACCTGTTAACACTTTATGTTTCATTTTGTTTTATCCGTAGGGGCAACCCTTGTGCCAAATTTTAAAATCAGGTAATTATCTGAATGTCCATAGGATCTATAATTAGCATGGAAGTTGACAAATAATCAAATTCAAATTAAATACTGCCTGGCTGTAAACTTTTTTACGGTTTATTTCTTTTCTATATAACCGCCTCATGGCGGTTATTAAAAAAATAGGAATTTATAAAATGAAATTGAACATCCCTATGAATATAATGTCCATTGAGACCTATAAACCTGGCAAACCCATTGAAGAACTTGAAAGGGAATACGGAATAAAGAATTCTGCTAAACTTGCTTCCAATGAAAATCCCCTTGGGCCTTCTCCTCTTGCCTTAAATGCAGTAAAACAATATCTTGACAAAACCAATCGTTATCCCGACGGCAGCGGATTTCTTTTAAGGGAAAAACTTGCCGAAAAATACAGTGTTAAATTTGAAAATGTTTTAATTGGAAATGGCTCCGATGACATCATAGCACTGCTTGCACATGGATTTTTAAGACCGGGTGATGAAGCTGTAATGCCTTTTCCTTCATTTCTCATGTATGAAATTTCCGTTAAAGCTGCAGGAGGTGTTCCTGTAATGGTTCCGCTTAAGGATTTCGCCATTGATTTTGATGCTTTAATTGACAGGATTACAAAAAAAACTGCAATGATTTTTCTTACTAATCCCAATAATCCAACCGGAGGCTATTTCTTTGAAAAGGATTTTTCAGCATTTATCGAAAAAGTTCCCGATGATGTAATTATTATTGTTGATGAGGCCTATATTGAATTTGTTCGTGATAAAAGAGTTTTTAATTCACTTAAAAATCCTCTTTCTGATCCCAGGATTGTCAGTTTGAGGACTTTTTCAAAGGCCTATGGTCTGGCGGGTTTCCGTGTGGGTTACGGAATAATGGATAAGGAAATATCGGAAATTCTGCACAGAATAAGGCAGCCTTTTAATGTTAACCTGCCTGCACAGGTTGCTGCTGCAGCAGCACTTGACGATTATGAGTTTCTTAAGAAAACCATCACAGAAACACATATAGGGCTGGATTTTTTAAGGACAGAGCTTGAAAAAATGGATTTAAAGGTTCTGCCAACCCAGGCTAATTTTTTCATGGTGGATGTTAAACGCTCTGCATCCTTTGTTTTTGAGGAGATGCTTAAGCACGGTGTGATTGTCAGATCAATGAAATCATATGGGTTTGCGACCTGGATCAGGGTAAGTACAGGGCTTGCACATGAGAATATGGCATTTATAAATGCGTTAAAGGATGT
>CAZLBE010000066.1:0-7563 GCA_964557635.1 uncultured Desulfobacterales bacterium | reverse complement strand
AACATGTACAAATATAAAATCAACACATAAAAACAACAGGTAAATATACATAAAGTCTTATAAAAGGCCAAAACCTTTATCGGAGGTTAAATAAATGAAAGTAATTTTAAAAGAAACAATAGATACACTTGGAATAGTTGGAACAGAGTGCAATGTAGCTAAAGGCTATGCCCGTAATTATCTTCTGCCCCAGGGCAAAGTCATTGAGTTCACACCCCAGAACAAAAAAATCATTGAACAGGCCAGGGCAAAATTTGATCTTCAGATTGCCAGGGAAAGAAAAATCGCCGAAGAGATGGCAGAAAAAATTCAAAAGGTGGAGTGTACAATTAAAGCCAAAGTACACGAGGAAACCAGGCTCTACGGTTCCATAACCACCCATGATATTAAAGCATTACTAAACGATCAGGACATCAATATTGAGCGGCGTTCAATTCTTCTCACCGAGCCCATTAAGGAAACAGGAGAATACAAAGTACCTGTGCGCCTGTACAAAGATGTTGAACCTGAAATCACCATCAAGGTTATTCCGGACGAAGAAGCGTAAATCAACCATAAAAAAATGAGCACAGGGCTTTTGCCCTGTGCAGGTTTTGTTTTTTTATAACCGCCATGAGGCGGATCTGGTTTGGCCCAGATTCTCCTCTCAACAAAGCATGGGCCAAAGGCGCGTATGCCAAAACCCGCTCAATTATGGTGAATAGTAAATTTCCAGGATAATAATTTAAGTGACAAAACAAAGATCAAACGACCCTCTTTTAAATAAAATTCCTCCCCATGATATTGATGCCGAGGAGTCGGTTTTAAGCGCCATTTTTATTGATAATAATAATCTTCTTGACGTAGTTGATATCCTTGTCCCCGAAGATTTCTACAAAACAGCACACCAGAAAATATTTAGAGCAATTACCGAGCTTTTCTCAAAAAGCGAGCCAAGCGACCTTGTCACAATTGCAACAAAGCTGAAAGAAAAACATGAACTTGAAGAAATCGGAGGTGCATCCTTTCTTGCATCCATTGCAGATTCAGCACCAATGGCTGTAAATGCAGTGCATTATGCAAAAATTATCAAGGAAAAGGCCTGTTTAAGATCCTTGATAACAAGTTCATCTGCAATTATAGAAAAATGCCTGAAAGATCAGGGCGACTTTGAGAATATAGTGGATTTTGCCGAATCTTCAATATTCAGAATAACAGAGGCAAAGCAGGGGCAGTCATTTACAAGCATTGCAACGCTTATCGACACAAGCATCAACGCTCTGGAGCAGCAGGGAAAAAACAGGGGCCTTTCAGGACTGACAACCGGATACCACCGTCTTGACTCTTTGATATCGGGACTGCAGAAATCGGATCTCATTATCCTTGCAGCCCGCCCCAGTATGGGAAAAACTGCCTTTGCACTGAATATTGCTCGAAATGTTGCCTTTGAAGAAAGAAAACCTGTAGCTGTGTTCTCCCTTGAAATGTCCAAGGAACAGCTTTCCATGAGACTTCTCACATCTGAGGCACGCATCGATTCCAACAGATTTAAGACAGGATATATAAGCCAGGAAGATGTTGAAAATGTGACTGATGCTGCGGATGTCCTCAATGATCTGCCGATCTTTATTGATGATACTCCCAACATATCTCCCATGGAGATCAGGGCCAAGGCAAGGCGGTTGAAAATGGAAAAAGGATTAGGCCTTGTTGTCATAGATTACCTCCAGCTCATGCGGTCTGCCTTTCACTCGGAACGAAGAGACCTTGAAATTGCCGAAATATCCAGATCACTTAAAGCCCTTGCAAAGGAACTTGATATCCCTGTGCTTGCACTTTCCCAGTTAAACCGAATGCTTGAGCAGCGTGCTGAAAAGCGTCCTCTTTTATCTGACCTTCGTGAATCAGGAGCCCTTGAACAGGATGCAGACATTGTTACATTTATCTACAGGGATGAAATTTACAACAAAGAGGAGAATAACCCCAACAGGGGCAAGGCTGAGATCATTGTTGCAAAAAATAGAAACGGATCCGTGGGAACGGCCCATATGGCATTCATAGGAGCTTATACACGTTTTGAAGAGCTTGCAGGTGAAGCATATCAGGATCTTGAATAACGACCTGTCCCAGGGCAATAATCAAATATTATCAGGTGAAAAAAACCGCAATAAATGAAAAAAATTTTCGGTAACATATCCGGTCTTAAATCAACTCAGATCAAACAGCTTGAAGAGCTGTACCTTTTCAGAACCCAGCCTGAAGATTTAATTTCAAAAGAACAGCTTAAAAAACTGATAAAAATATCACATGAAATACGCCGGCAGACAGGGGTTCTCATAAACAGGGCAGGAAAAACCATCTGTGTTATTGCAGGCGATCATAAGGGAATTGTTATTCCTTTAACACCTGACTACAGGGCTGTACCGGGTAAGCTTAAAGGCTTAAGATGCATTCACACTCACCTGAATGACGAACCATTATCAAGGGATGATTTAACGGATCTTGCCCTGCTTCGCCTTGACTTCATGGCAGCTGTTTCCATTAAAACAAACGGCATGCCAGGCAGAATTTACCTCGGTCATATCTTCCCGGGCTCAAGCGGTGATCCATGTGAGATAATGGAACCGTGCGGCATTGAGGACCTTACCATTGACTGCACAAAAAGAATTTTTGCAATAGAATCGGAGTTAAGTCTTAAAGATGCCCTGCACAAAGCCCGTAAAGGAGAAGAAAAAGCCCTTCTTATCCATACGCATACTTTTACAGCTGGCAGTCCCGGACAATCAAAGGCTTCCCTTGAAGAGCTGAAGGAGTTGTGCCGCACAAGCAGAATTATTGTTATTGACACTGCAATTCAGAGACGGAAAAAAATAGATCCCAAATTTGTCGTTGGCAAAGGAAAGCTTGCCGAACTTGCAATTCTTGCCCTTCAAAAACATGCAACTATGCTTTTATTTGACAGGGAACTTTCTCCCTCCCAGGTCAGATCCATAAGTGATTTTGTTGAAATGAAGGTGCTGGACCGCACCCAGCTGATACTGGACATCTTTGCCCGTCATGCAAAAAGCCGGGAAGGAAAACTCCAGGTTGAACTTGCCCAGATGAGATATATGCTTCCAAGGCTTGCAGCAAAAAACACTGCCATGTCAAGACTTACCGGTGGAATAGGCGGCAGGGGCCCCGGTGAAACAAAGCTTGAAATCAATAAAAGAAGGGTAAGGGAAAAAATAGGCAGACTTAAAAAAGAAATTGCAAAAATCAGGAAACAGCGCACACAGCAGAGGGCAAGGAGAAATAAGCAGCAGGTTCCTGTGATCTCAATTGTAGGTTACACAAATGCAGGTAAATCAACACTTTTAAACACCCTGACTAAAAGCAGAATAACGGCAGCCAACAAACTTTTTGCAACCCTTGATCCATCGAGCAGAAGATTGAAATTTCCAAAGAATATTGAAGTCATCATAACGGACACCGTAGGTTTTATCCAGGATCTGCCAGGCGAGTTGATGGAGGCGTTCCATGCAACCCTTGAGGAGCTTGAAGATGCTGATATCCTGCTCCACGTGATCGATATAAGCAATCCCCGCCACATGCAGCAGAAGAAATCCGTGGAAAAAATACTTGCAGACTTAAGCCTTGATAAAAAACCGGTGGTCTATCTGTTAAACAAACAGGATCTTGTTGATTTAACTGAATTCAGCGACCCGTGGCTGTTAAATCAGGGACTGCTGATTACAGCAACAAGGCAGGAGACACTTAAACCCCTTGTAAAACTTTTAGAATCCATGATAGAAAAGCAGAAACGTGGGACAAATAAAGATATTGACCATTAGAACAATATAAATTATAACGGCCATGAGGCCGATCCGGATTGGCCAAAGAACATTTATGACCTGAAATAACGATTGTTCAAATATTCAAAAAAACTATAATTTTTAGAAACAGGCTGGAATAAATGAAATTTTTTGAAGAAGAGATTGATCAGTTAATACAGACTAAAATGATAGAAGAAGATTCAGAGGATGAACTTGAATGCTTCGGAGAGTTCAGTCAAAAAGATATCATATGCACAAAATACTGTTCCGCCTCAATAAGATGCGCCATTGAACATAACAGAAACCCAAAAATCGATATTTTTGAACACCTGATGAACCTTAATTTTTTTCCGGCAAGAATGCAGTAAAAAAAAATTAATTAAATATTTTACCGGGGTTGAGTATGTTTTCCGGGTCAAAAACCCGTTTAATATCCTTCATGATTTGAATTTCAAATTCCCCTGTCTCAATGGGAAAATACTTCATCTTTGTAATTCCGACTCCATGTTCTCCGGTAATTGTCCCTCCAAGCTGAAGTGTAAATTTAAAAAGCTCATCAACGGCCTTTGCGGCAAGGTCAGACTCTTTTTCATTCCTCTTGTCATACATAATATTACAATGAATATTTCCGTCCCCTGCATGACCAAAGCTTACAATGACAAGTCCTGTTTCTTTCTGTATTTTTTCAAGTCTTTCAACCATATGGGGAATTTTGTTTATGGGTACTACAATATCTTCATTTATTTTATTTGGGGCAAGCTTGAAAAGAGCAGGAGAAAGGGATTTACGGGCTTTCCACAGGTCAGATGCCTGTTTGTGATCTTTTTCGACAATAACATGATACGCCCCCTTTTCAAGGCAGAATTTCTTAAGCTTTTCCGCATCTTTTTCTATTGTTTTACAACTTCCGTCAATATCAATTAAAAGAGCTGCATCTATGTTACTGAAAACAGAATCCGGCATTATGGCCTTAAATTCATTTTCAACGCATTTAATTGATGCCCTGTCCATGTATTCAATACACCTTGGCACCACAGCTTCCCTGATGACTGCAGACACGGTCTCTGCTGCTTTTCTCATGGAGTCAAAAAGAACTGCCAGGGTTTTCACTTTCTCAGGCAGAGGAACAAGTTTTAATATAATTTTAGTTACAACGGCAAGGGTGCCCTCTGACCCAACTATAAGCCGTGTCAAATCATAACCTGCAACACCTTTTGCTGTTCTTACACCGGTATGAATGATATCGCCTTTTGCAGTGACAGCTTCAAGGCCTAAAACATAATCCCTTGTCACTCCATATTTCACAGCCCTTGGACCGCCTGCACATTCGCCTATATTGCCGCCGAGTGTACAGAATGCAGAGCTTGCAGGATCAGGGGGATAAAAAAGGCCTTGCTTTTCAACAGCTTTGTGGAAATCACCGGTAACAACACCAGGTTCAACAACTGCCACAAAATTTTCCCTGTCAATCTCAAGGATATGATTCATCCTCGTTAAAACCATCACAACACCGCCTTGAACAGGAAGGGATCCACCTGTCATACCAGATCCGCTTCCCCTTGGAATAACGGCAAATAATTCTTTGTTTGCAAGTTTAAGAATTTCAGAAACTTCACGGCAGGACAAAGGAAACACAACAGCATCGGGCAGGAAAGAGTTCCCGCTTGCATCATAGGAATAGCATACAAGCTCCTCCGGATCATTTATGGCATGATTTCTTCCTGTTATGTCCTTGATTTTTTTTAAGACACCTGCAGAAATGCTCATTCATATTTTTCCGGAATCTATTTTTTTATAAAGATGATTCATCTGTTCCTTAAAGGTTCCCTGAAGTTTTATCGCCTTTTCCACTGCATTGATCGAATATATGGCAGTTGCATGATACCTGTTAAAACTTTTCCCTATTTTTTTAAGGGGCTGATCCGTATATTTTCTTGCAAGGTACATTGCCACCTGTCTTGGCTTTACAATCCTCTTTTTCCTTGACGGAGATATAATTTCCTGTTCAGACACACTGAACTCACTGCACACGAGTTTTTTAATAAGATCAACCGTGATTTTTTTCTTATTTCTTGAAATTGTTGTAAGAACCTTTTTTGCAAGGTTAATATCTATTTTATCTCCCATCAAAGCCGCTCGTGCAGCAACTCCGTTCAGACCACTTTCAAGCTGTCTTACGTTATCACAAAGCTCCTGAGCAATGTAATCTATCACATCTCCTGGCAGATGGCAGCCTTTAAGTTTTGCTTTTTTTCTTAAAATTTTTACCCTGGTCTTGAAATCAGGTGAATCAATTTTAGTAACAAGTCCCATGGTCAGCCTTGATTTCAACTGCTCATTCATCTTTGGAATATCATCGGGCAGATAACAGCCGCTGAAAATAATTTTCTTGTCTGCATTAACAAGATAATCAAGCGTTAAGGCAAGTTCCTTCTGAGTAGCATCCTTTCCCGACAAAAAATGTATATCTTCAAGAATTAAAACATCACATTTTCTTCTGTATTTTTCTTTAAACAGATTTATCTTATTATTTCTTAAAGAGGATATCATCTCATTGGTGAAATCCTCGGCAGTAACATAATAAACTTTTTCAGAACAGCCATGGGTCATTATATAATGCCCTACAGCCTGGGACAGATGACTTTTACCAAGACCGGTATCGGAAAGAAGATAAAGAGCCCTGTTGGCATTGCATCTCCCTTCTGCAATGGCAAGGGATGCTGAAAAGGCGAACCCGCTGTTATCCCCCACAACAAAATCATCAAAGGTAAATCCTTTTTTAAGCATTCTGCCGCTGTCAAATCTCATATTCATACCAGGCAGAAACATCTGATGTGACGTTGCCGGAGCAGGTTCAGAAATCAAAGGAGCTGCAGTAAAACCTGAAAGCCCTCTCTTGAATGTCTTTTTTTCAATTTCAAGTTCTATGGTTAATCTTTTATTTCCCAGAAAAGAGAAATGATCTTTAATGGATTTAAAATAATTTTCCTGAACCCGCTTTTTTGAAAAACTGTTGGGACAGGTCAAATGGATAGTATTCTGTCTCGAGCCAACAAATTTCATGGGCTGAATCCACATCCTGAAGCTGTAATCAGGTAAAGACTTTTTCATTTCAAGTTTAACTTTTTGCCAGATAGAATTCATGATACTCCAGATAATATGTGTTTCTCTAAAATTAAGATAATTTAATTAATCAGTAAAGCTCATTTCAAGCTGTAAAAGCTTATTTCAGGGAGTTATTCAGTATTCACAAAGAAGACTGAATGAATTTCATTCTTTTATTTCATATTATTTTTTGTGTCAAATCGGATGAGAGCGGAAACAAGACAGTTTGGATTAAAGTTAGATTAAAGTTAAACCTTAACATGTACTCACTGATTTTATTAGATATTTTACTGTGAAACAAACTTTTTCCCATTAATTACAGCAAGTTTCATAAGGCGCTATTTTAGCTTGAAATTTTTACTGTTTACATGAAGTCAATATAAAATTGTAAAAAGAATTATCTTGGAAATATTCATTTTTTCTCCATTTTATTTTTAATTTCTAATATAATAATACCAAAATAAATAAATTCAGAGTTTTCAATGGTTTCACAAAAAAGATTTTCATATCAATTTTTAATTTTGTTTTTATGTTTACTCTTTAATAGACCATGTAGTATAAATTCCATGTAACTCGATTATCAAGTTTTTATCGGTAATTATTTGGCCACAGATTTACACAGATGAACGCAGATATGTTTAAAAATATCAGTGCCAATCAGTGG
>CAZLBE010000065.1:0-7642 GCA_964557635.1 uncultured Desulfobacterales bacterium | reverse complement strand
TATAAAAACAGAAAAGCTGCAATTCATAAATTCTCTTAAAAACTGCCGTTTCATAAGATTTTTTGATTCACAAACCTATTTTGTATTAGCAGAATTGGAAAACAAAACAAAATCAGATAAAATATGCAGATACCTTGCAGACAGAAAAATCCTAATCAGGGACTGCACTAATTTTAAAGGGCTGTCAGATAATTTTATCAGGTTTTCCCTGAAAACGGAAAAAGAGAATAAACGACTTGCCCAATGTTTAATGGAGTTCAATGATATTGTCTGATATTCAATGGTATATAATCCTTTTCGCTTTTATTTTGGATTTTATACTTGGTGATCCTTTGTGGTTGCCGCATCCCGTTGTATTCATGGGAAAATCCATAGAAATAGCCGAACCTTTTTTCAGAAAAATCATTAAAAATCAATTTATTTCAGGGTCTCTGTTTGCATTGTTCCTGATTTTTTCAACATGGCTTGTCACTTTTATGATACTTAAATTGTGTTTCCTTATAAATCCTTTTTTAGCCCATATTGTTGAAATTATCCTGCTTTTCTTCTGTTTATCTGCAAAAACCCTTGAAAAGGCAGCCTGTAATGTTGCCCGGGCACTGAAAAATTTCGGGTTGAGCAAGGCAAGAAAGCAACTTGCCATGATAGTTGGAAGGGATGTAAATTCCCTTGATGAAACAGGAGTTATAAGGGCTGCCATAGAAACCGTTGCTGAAAATTTTGTGGATGGCTTCTTATCCCCGCTTTTTTTTGCCCTTATTGGCGGAATTCCCTTTGCAATGGCCTATAAAATGATAAATACACTTGACTCCATGGTGGGCTATAATAACGAGAAATACTCTCTTTTCGGACGATCTGCAGCAAGAATTGATGATATCGCAAATTTTATTCCGGCAAGAATTGCAGTATTCATAATTTCTTTTGCAGCATTTTTTTTCCCGGGAAAAAGAGGACGTAATGCTTTTAAATACGGTTTTAAAGAAGGCCGCCTGCATAAAAGCCCCAATTCAGGTTATGCAGAAGCCTGTTTTGCAGGCGCTTTGATGGTAAAGTTAGGCGGCCCAAACTATTATGGAAAAACTCTTGTAAAAAAACCTTTTATTGGAAAAAATTTTAACGATCCAAATGTTGACAATATAACCATGGCATGCGATTTAATGCTTTTATCTTCATTTATTACTATTGTCTTGTCATTGTTTTTTGTTTTTTTACGGACATGAGGCCTATCTAATCTGGCCCTGAATATACCTGAAACGGCAAAGCCGCAGTTGTTAGTTATCAGTTGTCAGCTTTGGAGGTTGTTTTGAAATTTGAGGACTTGGAAGTATAAACGAAATCTTACTGAGAAATAAGGCGCTAAAGAGTCAAAGATTCGGCATCTTTTATAATGCTTCAAAAGTAGTTTACACTTTTTGCACGTTATTTTTATATTTTTAGTTCCTTTCGTGTTTTCCGTGGTTAAAAAATATAAAAAGGGTAAAGTCCAAATGAAGGATGCCAAAGTTTTTTACAAAATAACCGCCATGAGGCGGATTTGGTTTGGCCCAGATTTGCCTCACAACAAAAGATGAAATAGACTTAATGTTTTACTCGCTATTTCATATAAAATCAGGATATAAATCTATGAAAAAAAAATGGCCTTTTAAACTTGGAACAACATCATTTATATATCCTGATAATATTATTCCCAATGTAAAAAAATTAGGGAAAGATTTTGATGAAATTGAACTGCTTGTTTTTGAAAGTGTTCCAAAAGAGGTGCTTCCATCAAAAGATGAAATAAAAGAGCTTGCATATCTTGGTCAGCAACTTGATATAACATATAACATACATCTTCCAACTGATATCTCCTTTACCGATGTTTTACCTGAAAACAGAATAAAAGCCGTTGACACTATAAAAATGGTAATGGAACTGTGTGAGCCTTTAAGCCCCACAACACACACACTTCACCTGGAGTTTGCACCCACATCTGCAGAAGCAGACGCAAAAACATGCAGTGAAAAAATTAAAAAATGGCGGAACAGGATTAGACAAAGTCTGGAACTTTTTGTTTCATCTGACGTAAATTCCATGAATGTGTCCATTGAAACCCTCGATTATCCATTTGAATACCTTGACAATATTATTGAAGAATACGGGTTGTCTGTATGTATTGATGCAGGACATTTAATCAAATATCAATTTGATATTGAATCAATTTTCAACAGGTATAAGACAAGCATTCCCCTTATTCACCTTCATGGTGTTGATTTTTCCACATATCCCCCGAAAGATCATGTAAGTCTTGACAAAACAAGTGATGAATTAATAAAAAACACAATAAAAGTCTTAAAAAAATTTACAGGCACATTAAGCCTTGAAGTCTTTAGTTATGAAAATCTTTTAAAATCAGTAAGCTGGTTAAATGGAATAAAATTTATAGAAAAAATTTGATTTATTTTTTTCTTGAACTTTATTTCTCTTTCCTGATATAGCAGTGAGGGAAGTGGAAGAAAATAATATACGTATATTCTATGGCCCTTAAAAGGGAACCCTACTTTTGTTCGTTTTTAAGGCGTGATGACAGGTGCCTAATCGAACTATGTGCCTGTTATCAGAACAAAGGAAACGGGCAAAAGGGCAAGCAGGATGCGTATATTATTTTTTGAAAGTTCCCTAACATGGAGTGTATCGTAACCATGGGTTAAATCGTGATTTTACATAAGGAGGTTATATGGCCCAGAACAAAAAAATTCTCATTGTTGATGATGACCCTGATTTTATTGCAGGATTAAGGATGATTCTTGAAAATGAAGGATACATCGTCAAACTTGCAGACAATGTTAAAGACGGAAAAAAATATCTTACCGAGGATATGCCGGATCTTATTATCCTTGATGTGATGATGGAAAATTTTGATGACGGCTTTAATATGTGTGCTGATATCAAACATGATGACCGTTTTAAACATATTCCGGTTATTATTCTCACCGCTGTAACTGAAGTAACCGGTCTAAAGTTTGACCCTGAGACAGACGGCGAATATCTTGAAGCTGATGAGTATATGGAAAAGCCCATCATCCCTGAAATATTCCTCGAAAAAGTAGCGGCTCTGATAAAATAATTATTATGGTATAAAAAATGGTATTCTGCATTTTGCCTTTGAATAATTTTTAATCTTATGGAGGGGAGGTAATGGAACCTGCTGTACAACAAAAAAATAAAACCGATCTTGTCTTTCAGCCGCAGCTTGCGCGAATTGAGCGGATACTGCCACAGATAAGCGGTCACAGGCTTTTTCAATTGAAATTGATCAATGAAGAAGCAGCAGAACAATTTTCACATCAATGCGGTCAATTTATTGAGCTTACTGTAATTGGAGTGGGGGAGGCTCCTATTTCCATTTCATCTCCCCCGTCAAGACCGGGCACCATCGAAATTTGCGTAAGAAAAGCTGGAGTTGTTACAAGCGCATTATTCAAACTGCATCCCGGAGACCAGGTTGCCATCAGGGGACCTTTTGGTACTGGCTTTCCACTTGAGGAGCTCAAGGGAAAAGATGTGATGCTCATTGCAGGAGGCCTTGGACTTGCTCCTTTGCGCTCACTTCTGCTTTCAATTCTTGATGACAGAGCAAGCTTTAAGGATCTTGTCTTAATGTACGGTTCAAGAAATCCAAATGATATTCTATTTAAGTATGAACTGCTTGGAATGATGAACAGAACCGATATTAAATATTTTTTCAGCGTTGATTCGGATGATGAAGGTATTTGGAAACAGTATGTCGGGGTCGTAACCGGTCTTTTTGACAGAATTGAAGTTAACCCTGAAACTACCTTTTGTGCCCTTTGCGGCCCGCCCATCATGTACAGGTTTGTTATCCGGGAATTAAAGAAGAAGAAAATTCCCATGGATCAAATCTTTGTTTCCCTTGAAAGAATGATGAAGTGCGGGGTAGGTAAATGTGGCCACTGTACAATCGGCAAATTTTACTGCTGTACAGACGGGCCGGTTTTCAGGTATTCGGATATTTTAGATATCAAGGAGGCAGTCTGATGGCACAGAAACTGGTTGTATGTCCATATTGCGGCTGCGGCTGCAGTTTTTATCTTGTTACAAAAAACGGACGGGCGACAGGTATTGTCCCCAGCAATAATCATCCTGTAAGCAGAGGCGCTCTGTGCATTAAGGGATGGAACAGCTTTGAAATTATAAATCACCCTGACAGGCTCGATACTCCAATGGTTAGAGATCATGGAATTATAAGGCCTGCTCTCTGGGAAGAAGCCCTTGATATGGCTGCAAACGGCCTTATGTCAATAAAAAACAGATACGGAGGCGATGCCATTGGATTTTTTGCCTCTGCAAAGGTCAGTAACGAGGAAAATTATATTTTTGCAAAAATGGCAAGGGCTGCATTTAATACAAATAATGTTGACCACTGCGCAAGACTGTGCCATTCTTCAACAGTAGCCGGTATGGCTGCTTCCTTTGGCAGTGGAGCAATGACTAACTCCATTGATGAATTTGAGGATGCATCAGTTTTTATGGTGATAGGTTCAAACACGACCTCAAACCATCCTCTTATTTCGTCAAGAATTATCAATGCGGTAAAACAGAGGGGAGCAAAGCTTATCCTCTGTGATCCCCGCTGTATTGACCTTGCGCCTTTATCTTCCATCCATATAAGGCATAAAATAGGAAGTGATGTAGCGCTTATAAACGGTTTCATGAATATTATTATCAACAAAGGCCTTGAGGATAAGACATTCATAGAAGAACGTACTGAAAATTTTGAAAAAATGGCTGAGGTTGTAAAAAAATACACCCCTGACTATGTGTCAGGTATTACAGGTGTTGAGCCTGAACTTCTTGTAAAGGCTGCAGAGTTATACGCTTCAACCAAAAGGTCCATGATTGTATATGCAATGGGGATAACCCAGCATATAACGGGCACGGATAATGTTAAATCCTGTGCAAATCTTGCCATGCTCACAGGAAATATCGGCACCCCTTCATCCGGTGTTAATCCCCTAAGGGGCCAGAACAATGTCCAGGGAGCATGCGATATGGGCGGACTGCCCAGTGTGTATTCAGGCTATCAGCCAGCGGCGGATCTTTTTGTCAGAAATAAATTTGAAAAACTCTGGGGCGTTGACAAACTGCCCGAAAAAAAAGGCCTTACCGTTATAGAGATGGGCCATGAAATTGAAAAAGGCAATATTAAAGCACTTTATATCATGGGTGAAAATCCATTTATAAGTGACCCCGATGCAAAACACATGCACAGGGCATTAAAAAAGCTTGAACTCCTTATTGTTCAGGATATATTTCCAACCCCCACATCTGAATTTGCCCATGTGATCCTACCTGCGGCCTGTTTTGCAGAAAAAAGCGGAACATATACAAATACTGAAAGAAGGGTTCAACTGTCACACCAGGCTCTGCCGCCCCTTAAAGGAACACTTCCCGACTGGAAGATCATATGTGAAATTTCCAAACGCGCCGGATTTCCAATGGATTATAATGATCCGTCTGAAATAATGGATGAGATAAATATAGCCACTCCATCCTATGCAGGCATCACATATGAAAGGCTTGAACAGGGCTGGGGGATTCCATGGCCGTGTCCTTCAAAGGAGCATCCCGGAACAAAATTTCTCCATAAGGATAAATTTACAAGGGGCAGAGGACTTTTCCATGCAATAGAATATATCCCGCCTGCAGAACTTCCCGATGCTGAGTATCCTTTTACACTGACAACGGGCAGGATTCGTCCCCATTTTCATACCGGAACAATGACAAGAAGAACTGCTATCCTTGACAGGGAAGCACCAAATCCCTTTCTTGACATTAATCCCGAAGATGCAAAATCGTTAAGGGTTAGAACCGGAGATAAGATTATTGTTGAATCGAGAAGAGGATCGCTGAAACTTCCCGTCAATGTGACTTCGAATGTTCCAAAGGGAGTTGTATTTTCCACTTTCCATTTCAAGGAAAAAAATATTAACGATCTGACCCTGTGCGCAGTTGATCCCGTTGCAGGGATTCCTGAATATAAAAACTGTGCAGTTAGCATAAGGAGGAGCTGATGAAACAACTTAAAAAGGAGAACCTGGCTCCGTTTTTAGAGGAGATGAATAAAAAAAGAACAGTTTACTGTCCCCAGAGTGTTGATGGAAAAGATATTATCCTTGCCCCCCTGGGCAGTGGCGAAGTTACCGATGAAGCATGTAAAACATCAATATCATTTAAATCACTGCTTTTTCCCCAGAAAGAGGAAATTAATATTTTTTCAAAGCATGGTGTTAAAAAAATAGTTGATACTGATAAAACAGCGGTTTTCGGAGTAAGGGCATGTGACTTCAGAGCAATGGAGTTTGTCGATGCTTTCATGGCAAGAAATGAGATGAAAGACCCCTTTTATTTTGCAAAAAGAGACAATATTCTTATCATGACCCTGGCATGCAACGGCCCTGTAAGCGAAACCTGCTTCTGCACTGATACGGGCAAGACTCCTTTTCTTAACAAGGGTTTTGATCTTCAGTTCTTTGATGCAGGATCATTTTACATTGTTGAATCGGGGAGCCGTGAAGGTGATAAGGCCATTGAATCAGACTATTTTACAGGTTCTTCAGCGGAAGATGAAAAAAACCTGTCAAAAATAAAAGAAAATGCCATTAAGGCTGAAATGCAGGCTCCGGGTTTTGCCAAAGCCGTTGAATGGCTAAAAGACAATGAACCTGAACCTGAATTCTGGGATGATCTTGCAACTGCATGTATAGCCTGCGGCGGATGCTCATTTGTATGCCCCACCTGTACATGTTTTAATATTTTTGATTCGCCCTCAAATGGTAACTTTATGAGGTTCAGAACCTGGGATACATGCATGTATGAAGGGTTCTCAAGGGAAACAAGCGGGCATAACCCCAGGGGTACTCTTGGCAGCAGACTTGCAAGAAGATATCTGCACAAAATTAAAGATGACCCTGCAAATTACGGGGTATCAGGCTGTGTCGGATGCGGCAGATGCTCGGATGCATGCCCGGTCGGACTTGGGATGATTGAGATCATGAGGCAGATAAACAGAATCTGATTAACTGCCATTAGTGCCTTACCCCTGAATTTCTGTAATAAAAAACAAGAAATTGAGGTAGGCACTTGGGTTGCGGGCATAGTTAGTTTTAGACCAATCCGTATTTAAGTCCATCCGCCTCAAACAATCAGAGATTCTGCCCCTGCAGTGCAACCAATATTCATTGCGCTGCAGGGGCGGATTCTTATCCGCCATTAATCATTTATAAAGTTGATAGTCGGATGTAAATATTCGGCTTATACAGCTTGCCCCTGAATTATATCATTGGCATCCACAAAACGTCACGTTTGCTGATTTTCATTGTAAACCCTGGCACATCAATAGCAAAAACACCAAAAAAATACTGAAAATTAAGGTATTTTGCGTTGATTTATTATTAAGTATAAGTTATTTATAAAGATAAAAACATATACTTAATAGGTTGAATATGACTCGATTAAATCAAGATACAATCAATGCTGCATATCGATATTTCGTAAAGCTTAAAGTATTCAGTATAGGAGAACTGTTTTTTGATCAATATGGTCTATGGCGATATAAAAATATTGGTTTTTCCAAGTATGG
>CAZLBE010000064.1:0-7660 GCA_964557635.1 uncultured Desulfobacterales bacterium | reverse complement strand
CCCATAACAAAAGTGATCAACAAAACAATTAATAGTCTCATATATTTTTTCATGGAGGAAATTTAATATTATACTTTGTTTCCGTTGTACCACATCATTCCTGTCAATGGGAATTTTAACTTTTTGTGATGCTGTATCACAACTAAGGTTACAAACGCGTTACAAGTTATAAAAAGACATCTCATGGCGGTTATGGAATATCCGTGAGACTTAAACATCCTGGAAATTGCATTTGATTTTATCAGGAGTTCCTTGACAAAAAAACCATAAACTTATACTTCTTTATCGATCTGAGTGTGATCCGTTTTTTTATCTTTTTGTGTGATCTTAATTTTTTTTATCAATTTTCTCTGTGGAGAATAGAAATGAAAACAATTACTGTGAGAATAACAGTTTTTTTTATAGGCATCCTTTTATTCATAGGACTTCTTGCTGGTGTCTATTATGAAACCATGAAATCATTAACAAGTAAAATGGTGATAATTCAGCATTTTGACAGCCTGTTAAATGACAGCCTTGAGATGAGACGTTATGAAAAAAATTACACTTATTACCACTATCCTTCAAGTCTTGACAGTTGCATGGGCTTTCTTTCAAATGTTGAATCTGCTGAAAAAGAGTTAAGCTCTGACATAAAAAGAGTGGGCGGAATAAAAGCATACAATGATTTTAAGTCGCATCTTGCCAACTACAGACTTTATCTTGAAAAATTTTCCTCTAAAGCAACTCCCATGGGGAAAGAGGTGCTTGTGGGTAAAATAAGGATTGAGGGCAAGGCCATTGTCGATTTTGCCCAGAATCTTAAAAAAAAGAAATGGCGCCGCATTAAAAATATTCTGAACCGCACCATGTTCATCCCGGCAGCATTTTTAATCAGTTTTTTCGTTCTCGTCGGTATTGTGTTTCACCTTCTCACCCAGGGAATTTTAAAACCACTTTCACTTGTCAGAAAAGCCACCGATGAAGTTGCAAACGGAACATTTGAACCCATTGTTTTTCCCGAGGGCAGAAGAGATGAAATTACCCTGTTGATAAAAGCCTTTAATAAAATGGCAGAGGAACTTCACTCACGCCAGGAGCAGCTGCTCCAGTCAAGAAAACTTGCCTCCATTGGAACCTTTGCCGCAGGCATAGCCCATGAGCTGAATAACCCCTTAAATAATATTTCTTTAACAACGGAATCCCTTGAACTTGGAATGGATGCCATGGATGCAGAAGAAAAGACAAGTATGCTTCACGATATAATCAGTGAAACTGAAAGGGCAAGTGTCGTTGTTAATGGCCTTTTGGAATTTTCAAGAACCGAACAGGCGGAAGTGATTGAACTAAATGTAAAGGAGCTCATAGACCGGACATTAAGACTTGTTAAAAACCAGGTGATGCTCAGCGGAGTGGAACTTGAAAAGGATATTGAAAATGACCTGCCTGCCATTAAAGGAAAACCCCATGACCTGGTCCAGGCTTTTTTAAATATTATGGTGAATGCAGTACAGGCCATGGATGAATCAGGGACCCTGACAATAAAAACAATGCCGGGGCCAGAAGGGTATAACGAAATAGATATTACAGATACAGGTACCGGTATAAAGCCGGCAGATATGAATCATATTTTTGATCCCTTTTATACAACCAAGGTTGTTGGAGAAGGAACAGGATTAGGGCTTTCCCTTGTTTACGGGATTATCAGGTCACACGGAGGATATATCGAAGTAAACAGTAAACTTGGTAAAGGCACTACCTTTGCGATTTTCCTTCCCACCGCAGAAAAAATGGACCAGGCTAAAGCAGAACAGAATAAAATAAACCGGGACAGACAGGATGAAATTAAGACTTGCCATTGTTGATGACGAAAAAATAGTCTGTAAAAATCTTGGGAAAAACCTTCAAAAAAACGGCTTCATTGTTGAAACCTTTCAAACCGGTGCCTCTTTTCTCAAAAGGATGGAACAGTCTCCCTTTGATCTGATTTTTTTAGATATACTTCTTCCCGACATGAATGGGATGAGTGTGCTTTCAGAAATTAAATCCAAATATCATCATTCAGAAATCATTATAATGACGGGATTCAGCGCCATAGGTTCTGCAGTTGAAGCTGGCAGAAAAGGGGCTTTCCACTATATTGCAAAACCCTTCCGGCTTGAAGAGATAATCTCCCTTGCAAACAGGGTAAAGGATAAAATTTATAAAAGGAAGCATCCTTTATCGGGCAATAACCTTGGGGATAATCTCCTTGACAGGGAATTTATCGGTGCAAGCAGGGCAATGCAGGATATCTTTGTGATGATTAAAAAGGTGGCTCCCATTGACTGCAATGTGCTGCTCCAGGGGGAAACCGGCACGGGAAAAGAACTTGTGGCAAAATCAATTCACAGGTTAAGCAAGAGGAAAAACAAGCCCTTTGTTTCCTTTAACTGCGGGGGCTTTACAGATGAGTTGATCTGCAATGAACTTTTCGGCCACGAAAAAGGCGCTTATACAGGGGCATCATTGAAAAAAATCGGTCTGCTTGAATCTGCGGCAAAGGGCACGGTTTTCCTTGATGAAATAGGAGAGATGCCTTTATCCATGCAGATAAAATTTTTGAGGGTTCTTCAGGAAAAACGTATTTTAAGGGTTGGAGGTACAGAACCCGTTGACCTTGACATCAGGATAATTGCCGCCACAAACAAAGATCTGAAATATGCCTGTGTTAACGGAACTTTCAGGGAGGATCTTTTTTTCAGGCTGAATGTTATTTCATTCAGCCTGCCAACCCTTTGCAGCAGAAAAGAAGATATTCCGGTACTTGTCAATTTTTTCATTGATAAATACAATAAAGCCTTTGGTAAAAATATAAAAACCATATCTTCCGAATGCTTTGACATTCTTGTAAAATATAATTTCCCCGGAAATGTAAGGGAACTCGAAAATATCATCCAGCGGGCTGTTGTACTTGCAGACAAAGATATTATTGATGTCGATGATTTTCCCCCTGATCTTCAGAAACTTGAATTCGACACCCTTGCTGGAGGCGGCATTTTCACAATGGAAGAGATGGAAAAAAACCATATTGAAAAAATACTCAAAATGACAAAAAACAATAAAGGTCTTGCCAGTAAAATTTTAAATATTCCCCGCACAACCCTGTGGAGAAAAATGAAAAAGTTTAAATTAAATTAGGGAGTTGAAAGAAAATAATTGTTCTGGTTTTGTGCAGGATTTTTGTTCGTCTTCAAGGCGTGATGAAAGGTGCATAGTGTGCTATGTCCTGTTATCACAACGCAGAAGACGGGCAAAAAGACAAACAAAATGGATAATTATTTTTTTTTCACCTCCCTTAACCCGGTGGAATAATATAATGGGGCCCTGCAATGAGCAAAGTATTTGGCAGAATCTTCTGGACCAGTTCAACCGTACTTCCCCAAATCAAATCTTTTACAAATTCCTTGTCATAGGACCCAAGTATACAAAGGGCATCATGGGGAATATTGTAGAGATTGTGTTTAAATTTCCCCTTTGAGAAAAAATACCATTCCCTGACATTTTTCTTAATCTCCCCGTCAAGGTTGCTTTTAGCAAGAACATTTTCATAATAATCCTTTGGTGTTTTTTCCGCCTGGGTAAAAATATAAAGGGGAAACCCGGTTGTTCTTTTTAACGACAACGCAAGTTTAAGCTCTTTAACATCAATACCTGACCCCCCGAAAAAAACCACAAGGCTTTTCCATTCCTTAAACTGGGGGACAGGCATTAAAACGGGAAATGTCGCGGTATTAATGACCCTTCTTACCTTGGGACCTATATGGCCGGGACTGATCTTGGCTGAAAGGCTTGCAATAATCCTTGGGCAGCACATGTAATCAAACTTTACCGGAATGTCAGGAAGAGTGGAAGCTGTGAAATTTTTGGGCTTAATAAATTTTGGGAACACACCGGCCTTTTCTGCAAGATCTTCTGCATGTTGTTTTGCAGTGGCAGGATCTGTAAGATAAGTTTTGTCAAGATCAACCTGAACAACATCATTGTCAAAATACATTAAAAATTTTGGATGTTCAGGGATGTGGATCACAATGGATACACCGGTGAGTTTGCAGAAATACAGGGACTGCATGAGCACTTCTCTTCCCTTTGGGGTGTTTCTGAATACATGTAAAAGCGTTTTTATCATAAATTCCTCCTATACTACATGAAATGTCTGGGCTTTAAGCTCATCTCTGTATTTATCAAGTAAAGTTGCCTTGGACACCATACCGATAAATCTGGCGTGGGAGAGCACTGGCATGCTGAAATAATTTTTTGCATCCATTTTATGGAGTACCTCGGAAAGCTCATCGTCATAAGAAACCACTTCAGGGTCTGAATCCATGATCTCTTCAACAACCACGGTATCATACAAAAAAGTATTAAAAATATACGGCCTTATTTTATTAAGGTTAATGATACCTAAGAATCTGCCTGTTTGCTTATCTTCAACCGGAAAAAAATTTCTTGCTGATTGTTTTACAACTTCAACAAAATTCTTTAGCAGCATATCAGGGGGAACAGCAATACAGTCTTTTTCAATCACCTCTCTTATGCTTATATCCGAAAGGACCCTCTGATCTGTACCCGGTAGAAGCAAAGAACCGTGGTCAATAAGATCCTTAAGATAAAATGATGTAGGTTCAAAATAATGGGTAATGGCCGTGGAAAGCGCCGAGACAATGATCAGAGATACCATGACATCATAACTGCCAGTGATTTCAACGATGAGAAAAAGCCCTGTCAGTGGAGCCTGCAGAAGTCCACTCATCATTCCTGCCATGCCAAGCAGGGCAAAAAGGCCCTCGCCTGACCACATGACAGTGGGAAAGGCAAACACAAGAACACGCTGAAATGCAAGGCCTGCAAAACTTCCAATAACAAGACATGGTGCAAAAATACCGCCGGAACCTCCCCAGCCAAGGGTTAAAGATGTTGCTATAATTTTTGTAAGGCATGCAACAACGGCAATGCCTAATCCTGCCGTGTACACTCCATGGATTATGGCATGGATGGTATCATAGCCTTCACCAAGGGCATCGGGAACAACAAATCCTATCAGTCCCACAATGGCTCCGCCAATTGCAGCACGCATCCAGAAAGGCACAGGCACTTTTACTGATATATGGTGCATTTTTCTAAGCATCCGTGTCAGCATGACAGAAGCTAAGGAAGCAACAATAGCAAGGCCAAAGAATGCTGCCATGTCATAGGATGTGATGTGGAAACCACTGCTTTCAAATGCAATACGATTTCCTTCAAGCATGCGGCATGTTTCAGCACCTGCAACTGAAGCTGCAGCAATGGGAATAATATGGATCATTGACCATTCACCAAGGATCACTTCCATGGCAAAGATCATACCGGTTAAAGGGGCATTAAATATTGCTGATATGGCTCCTGCACATCCGCAGCCCACAAGGGTAATTCTCTGTCTTTCATTCAGGTTGAAAAATCGGGCAATATTGGAGCCTATAGCAGCTCCGCTCATGACAACCGGGGCTTCAGGGCCTGCCGACCCACCGCTTCCTATGGTAAGACAGCTTGAAATCAATCTCGTAAAACACGATCTTAAACGCATCAGGCCGCCGACTTTGGAAACACTGTATATAACCTCTGTGACTGCATGGCCTGCGCCTTCATTCATTATTTTCTCAAGAAAAAGTGAGGAAAGCATAAGCCCTGCCGCAGGAATGAGAAATGCCCACCATAAATGTCTGAAAGGAGCAAAAAATTCAAGCATTGCAGATAACGACCATGTAAGACTTACTGAGGCAAGCCCGCTTAACACACCTACAATTATACCTATCTGGATTAAAAGCAGCCTGTCATCTGCCCGGTAAAAATCCAGTTTGCCAGGATAACGCCAGAACTTAAACCATTTCATAAATTATTCTCACAGCCCCCTTTATTCCATCCTTTGTTCCATTTTTTCAATTCTATGAAGAAAAATGTCAAAACCGGGACAGGATTCAAGAAAATTGATAAAAGCATTATCCCTTAAGCAAAAAGACAGTTTTGAAAGCAGATTTAAATGAACTTCAATGGAAGGGGTTAAAATAAGGAAAAAAACAAACACAGGCTTTCCATCAATGGAATCAAAATCTATAGGTTTATCGGGAAAGCAAGTGGTAATCATTGGATGGGAAAGTCCTTTTTTTAAAGGAGCTCTCGGGTGGGGAACGGCAACACCTTTACCTATACCCGTTGATGTAAGCTTCTCCCTTTTTATGATCTGCTCATAGATTTCGGATTTTAAATTATCTGGAATACCGGAGAGACGGTTTACTGCAGATCGTATTACATCATCTTTGTTTCTGCCTTCGATATTTTTAAATAATCCGCCTTCTTTTACGGCGGATAAAAGCGGACATGCAGCAAAACAATTTTTTTGTTTTTCCTCCGGGCCGGCAGTCCTGAATGAAATCCGCTGCTGTGCAGCCCATTTATTTAATTCAGCCTCATTAAATATTCCAAAATTCCCGCTTTTTGAAACAGGAATTTTACCCTGTTTTATCCAGCGGTTAAATGTTTCTGTATGAAGGTTAAGTCGTTTAGCAATTTCTGACAGGGCAAGTCTTGTCATATTGAATCCCCGTGGCTATTTCCTGCTTTTTTCACTTTTCTCAAAAGATTCTCCGTTTCCGCATAATGAAATATTATTGATTTAAAATTCAATGTTCATTTCTTTTAAAAGATTTTGCCATATTATGCAACCCTATAGTTTGTTATTTTGCTGTCAATAATGTTCCAAAGTTTTCAAATTGAAACCATAACAAAAAAATTATTGACCATAATGTGCTGATATACCAGTTACTACTGAAAATTAAATGATGGCAGAACTATTATGTTTCAATATGAAAAATGCCCACACCCTCCCAACACTACAAGCATATATAAATACCTGATATAAAATGATTTTTAAATAATGGCATTAATATTGCTTATGGTAAAATATGATAAAATTTGATTAAGATTTGATAAAATCAGATAAAATAGAAAAATGGAGTTTCTTTATGGAAAGAATACTGATTGGAATAGACACAAAAAATATTGACCTGCGTCCATGTATTCATGCTATAAATCTTGCAGAGCGCATAAAAAGGGCCAGTGTATATTTTCTTCTTATTTCTGACACATCAAAAAAAAAATCAGACTATAAAAACAAAAAAATATCTGATACAAACATGAAAAAGGCATTGAATATTTCTGCAAAAGCAAAAAATGATTTAGAAGCCCTTATTGAGGACGCCAGGTCCAAAGGGATTATTGTTGGCTATTATACTGCAAAGGGGAATTTTAAAAACGTAATTATCAATTTTATTAAAAGCCGCAGAATTGATCTTCTCGTTATAGGAGCTCCCTTGAAAGAAATTAGTAAAGATAAAAAAAACTATAAAGAGGAGGAGGCCGGAGTTACAGAATGTATTAAAAAAATTCAACACAGAGTTGACTGCCGTATTGAAGTTATTCATGGGAAATATTAACAATATTAATAAGAGTATCCCATTGGACTTTTTATCTGTTTTCCGCCGTTATCATAACAGTCGGCGAGTAGATATTCGGCTTATAATGTAAATGTTTGGAGAGTGCCTCATATTCGTTTATTTGGGACTGCGTAGCATACTGATGCTATGTGAGCAGGCCAAAATGGGCGAAG
>CAZLBE010000063.1:0-7743 GCA_964557635.1 uncultured Desulfobacterales bacterium | reverse complement strand
GTTCATTGCAGGTCTTTCACGGGCCTGTAGTTACTTCCCTTGCATCGGCTTCAGAAAAAACACTTGATTCCTTTTTTAATATTTTAACTTCACTATCAATGAATTTGTCATATTTTTGCTCTGAGTCGTCTGCTTCGTCCGGAATTTCAAATTTTACAGGAGGCGGTTTTTTGTTGCGGCAGGGTGTATCAATATGCAGCGGTCGTGCTACGGGAATTTTGTCAGGAGGTAATCTTGCAACCCTTTCCCATCTTACCGGAACTTTGTTTCAACCTGATTTTAAAGGAACTATATTTTTTTTGGAGGATATCAGGGAACCGCCATATAAAATTGACAGAATGCTTACACAAATGAAGATGTCAGGGCAGTTCAGTGGAATCAAGGGTGTCATTGCAGGCTCTTTTTGTGATTGCGATGATGAAGAGATGATTTTTGAAATATTGGAGGAAACCTTTAGAGATTTTCATATTCCTGTTATGGCAGGGATTAAAGCCGGTCATGGAAAAGTTAATCTTACATTGCCTTTTGGTCTTGACGTAACCATGGATGCATAAGTAAAAGCATATCGGTACTAATTTATTTGCCCTAAAATCGAGGAGGAACCCCAAAATCTTTAATATTTTGAAAATGCTTTCACCAATCTGCACATAATCGTGAAGATTTCTTCCATACTTCCAAGTACTCAAATTTCAAAATAACCTCCAGTGCTGATAACTGATAACTGACAACTGATAACTGATAACAGATAACTGCGGCTTTGCCGCTTCAGATATTAGAGGGTGCATATGGATGCCATAGCAGATATGATGAAAAAAGGTGTTGAAGACAATGTCTTTCCAGGCGCTGTTCTTTTGGTATCTGTGAATTCAAAAGTTATGTTTCACCAGGCATTTGGCAGGTCGGATTTATATTTGAACGAGTTGATGACAAAGGGCACAATTTTTGATCTTGCCTCTTTGACAAAGCCCCTTGCGACCACTATGGCAGTCTTAAAACTTGTGCAGGACGGGTTGCTTTGCCTTGATCAGAAAATCGGTACAGTCCTTGATTTTGCTTTAAATTCATCTGTTTTTAATTTGCCGCATACCTTTGATAAACTATACGATTTGATGCCTGAATTTATCGGTCAAAAAAAAGAGATCACAATTGAACAACTTTTGCGCCATACTTCAGGGCTTCCTGCCTATAGACCTTATTATGAAAAAATTGTACAATATCCGTCTGTATTCAGACGAAATTGTTTAAGGGCGTTAGTGATCAAAGAGCCACTTGAGAACAGTCCGGGAGATAAACAGGTATACAGCGATCTTGGTTATATTTTGCTTGCCTGGATAGTTGAAATATTGTCAAAACAGCGCATGGATAAATTTTTAAGAGATCATGTCTATTCTTTCCTTGGTATAGATGACCTTTTTTTTATCGATCTGTTAGATCATGTTGATGCAGATGGAAAATCTATGGTCACAGATGATGATACGGTATCGCAGGAAGCGTTATTCAGGACTGAATTAAAGAGTAAAAAATTTGCAGCAACTGAAAACTGCCCCTGGAGAAAAAAAATTATCAAGGGACAAGTGCACGATGACAACGCCTGGGCAGCAGGCGGTATAGAAGGTCATGCCGGACTGTTTGGAACAGCGTCGGCAGTTTTTGAATTGCTTGTTGAATTAATGAACGGATTGCAGGGAGAAAAAACAAAAATTATTTCCGGTAAATTGCTGAAACGATTTGCTGTAAAAAATGGCAGAGGCAACATGACTGCCGGATTTGACACTCCATCAAGACCGGTCTCTGCATCCGGCAGGTATTTTTCTTCCTCATCACTGGGACATCTTGGTTTTACCGGAACTTCTTTCTGGATGGACCCTGAAAAATCAATTATTATTATACTGCTTACCAACAGGGTTCATCCTTCAAGGAAAAATAATAAAATCAGATGGTTCAGGCCATTGATTCATGATCTTATTATGGAAAAATTTATGACGTGAATTTTATTGAAGATGTCAGCATGTTTGTTTTTTGTTCTTGTAAAATAATCTTAATTCTGTTAGCAGATCATGAATTGACAAATTATTGTTTTTATGGTTAACCGTCATGAGGCGGAGCTTACCACTAATTTATGTGAAGAGGTCGTATGAATCTTATATTTGATTCTGTTCTTGGTGTATTTTCAAGTGATCTGGCGCTTGATCTTGGTACTGCAAATACCCTTGTTTATGTAAAGGGCAAGGGAATAGTATTAAGTGAACCGTCTGTGGTTGCTGTTCGAACAGATAGGAAATTTAAAAGCAAGGTGCTTGCCGTTGGCGCTGAAGCAAAAAAAATGCTTGGCAGAACTCCTGGAAATATTGTTGCCATACGGCCCATGCGCGATGGTGTTATAGCTGATTTTGAAGTAACCGAGGCAATGCTTAAGCATTTTATCAGAAAAGTTCATAATAATAGAAGAACCCTTGTCAGGCCGAGGATAGTTATTGCCGTTCCTTCAGGGATTACCCAGGTTGAGAAAAGGGCTGTTAAAGAATCTGCAGAGCTTGCAGGGGCAAGGGAGGTTTTTCTCATTGAGGAGCCCATGGCGGCTGCCATTGGTGCAGGCCTTCCCATTACCGAGCCTACCTGTAACATGGTTGTTGATATTGGCGGCGGTACAACCGAGGTTGCTGTGATTTCTCTTGCCGGGATAGTGTACAGTAATTCCATAAGGGTTGCAGGAGACAAAATGGATGCTGCCATAAGTCAGCATATTAAAAGAAAATATAATCTTCTCATAGGAGAGAGGACTGCTGAAGTTATAAAAATGACCATCGGGAATGCTTATCCTGATTCCGGAGACATTGAAACCATAGAGGTTAAGGGACGTGATCTTGTTTCAGGAATTCCCAAAATTCTCGAAATTGATTCTGAAGAGATCTGTCTTGCAATATCCGAGCAGATTGATGCCATTGTTGAAAGTGTTAAAATTGCTCTTGAACAGACTCCTCCTGAGCTTGCTGCTGATATTGTGGATACGGGGATTGTGCTTACCGGAGGAGGGGCTCTTTTGAAAAATCTTGATAAATTGTTAAAGGAAAAAAGCGGCCTTCCAATTGTTGTGGCAGAGGATCCACTTTCAACGGTAGCACTTGGGTGTGGGAAAGCCCTTGACCATCTTGACCTCTTGAGAGAAGTGGTAATTTCATAGATTCTATGTTTTCAAGAAAAATGCTTGCAGTTATTGGAGCGATCCTTTTTATTTTAGCTAATTTTACAATTCTTACCATAAGCAGTAAAGGTGAATTGCCTGAAAATGGTTTTGACCGATTCCCAATAGCATTGATTGCACCTTTTCAGATGATGGTTTCCAGAACCATTGGATTTACTGAACAGGTGTGGGAAAATTATTTTTCACTCGTTGCAGCTTCAAAGGAAAACTCCGTATTGAAAAATAAATTGGCCCTTACCATGAAAATGCAGAATCGCTGCAGAGAACTTGAACTTGAAAATAAACGTCTGCGTAAATTTTTTAATTTTCAGGCTTCATCAGGGGACAGCTTTTTTGTTGCGGGTGTGATCGGACGGGACCCTTCACCGTGGTTTAAAACCATAATGATAGATAAGGGTGCCGCAAATGGTCTGACCAAAGGATTGCCTGTGCTTGTTGCAGAGGGCATTGTCGGCCAGATTGTCAGTGTTTCTAAAAATTATGCCAGAGTGCTTCTTATTACAGACAGGAGCAGTGCAATTGATGCGCTGGTCCAAAATTCCAGGATCAGGGGCATTTTTAAGGGAAATAATACGGAGAACTGTATTTTTAAATATGTTCTGAGAAAGAATGATATTAACCCGGGAGATATTATTGTTTCCTCAGGGTTTGATGGTATTTTTCCCAAAGGGCTGCGGATAGGCACTGTCCTTGCCGTTCACAAGAGTAATTCACATCTTTTTCAGAAAGTCATGATAAAAACTTTTGTTAATTTTGATACATTGGAGGAAGTACTTGTCTGCAAAAGGAAGCTTTGCCAGGATACAGGGTCTCCGGATGAATTTTCCCCCCGGTAAAGTGAATAAGCAATGAAATTTCTGTTTTATATTATTTTATTTATCCTTCTCATTATCGTTCAAACCGCAATCCTTCCTAATTTTCCTTTTTTCAGCCAGTCATTTGACCTTTTAATTGTTAATATCCTTTATATGAGTATAGTGTTTTCCAGTCCCTGGCTTCTTGTTGTTATAGTCCTTCAGGGTTGCATTATGGACAGTATCTCAGGTACCCCTTTTGGTCTTTATATGTCTGCTTATCTCTGGATATGCATCCTGGTTCAGATTATGAAACGTTTTGTCCATTCCGGAAATATAATTTTTCTTCCCGTGATAAGTGCTTTGTCTGTTTTTGTGGAAAACTGTTTTCTTGTTTTCTTTTTTTTTGTCAGATATGGGGAAGCAAATTTTTATTCCCAGGATATCATGCTTATGGTCAAACAGATGGCATGGGCTTTTTTCATAGCTCCTTTAATGATTTGGATAATACATGTTTTGCAGAAGAAATGGAGCCTGTTTGTGGATAGATTGATAGAGAATAAAATGAAAAATATCTGAAAGATGAGGCTGATTTGGCTGAGTATATGAAAAGTCCTGACAGGGAATGGTTAAAAAAAAGACTTATTTATGCAGCATGCTGCATGATGATCGCTTTTTCTATCCTCCTTGCAAGGCTGGTTTATCTTCAGGTTGTTGAAGGGAAAAAATACCGGAGGCTTTCCGAGAATAACTGCGTAAGGCTTAAGAGTATCAAAGCTTCACGGGGGCTGATATATGACAATAATGGTGAGTTGTTAGTTGATAACCGGCCTTCATTTGATTTAAAAATAGTGCTGAAAGATGCGCAACCTTTAAAAGAAACAATTAAAAAGTTATCATCTCTAATCAATATCCCCTATGATGATTTAATGTCTAAAATTCGTGATAAAAAAAATGTCTCAAAATTTAAACCCTATCTTTTAAAAAATAATATTTCAAGGGATATGCTTGCACTTATTGAATCTCACAGCTTTGATCTACCGGGCATTATCATAAGCGTTGAGCCGAGACGGAATTATATATTCAATAACAGCTGCGCGCATCTTTTAGGGTACCTTGGAGAGATAAATGAGAATGAATTAAAAAGCGGGCGATATCCGGGTGTAAGATGTGGTGATTCCATTGGCAGGTATGGTGCTGAAAAGACATTTGAAAAAATTTTACAGGGTAAGAGAGGAGGACAACAGATTGAGGTTGATGCCACTGGTCGTCTTGTAAGGGTTTTAAAAACCGTTGCTCCTGTCCCTGGCAAAAATATTTTTCTTACTGTAGACCATAGACTCCAGGAAAAGGCTGAAGCCATGCTCAAGGGAAAAGCCGGTGCAATAGTTGCTTTAGACCCAAACAACGGGGATGTCCTTGTCATGGCAAGCAATCCTTCCTTTGATCCCAATGATTTCATTGATGGCATTTCTTCTGTAAAATGGAAAATTTTAAGGAATGACCCTGGAAGACCCATGATGAATAAAGCCATACAGGGGGAATATCCTCCCGCTTCAACTTTTAAAATAGTGACTGCCATTGCCGGCCTTGAGGAAGGGGTGATCACTAAAACCACAACGGAGTTCTGCCCCGGGTATTACAAATATGGCAACAGGATTTATCATTGCTGGAAAAAATGGGGCCATGGGACCCTCAGTGTGGAGGGCGCTTTAGAACAGTCCTGTGATGTATTTTTTTATAATGTGGGCGAGATGCTTGGTATCGATCCCCTGGCTCAATATGCAAGGGGGTGTGGTTTGGGGAGATCAACCGGTATTAGACTGGATCATGAACGTCCGGGACTTATTCCCACATCTTCATGGAAAAAAAAACGTTTTGGTGTACCATGGCAGGGAGGGGAGACTCTGTCCGTTGCAATAGGCCAGGGATTTGATCTTGTTACTCCTCTGCAGATGGCAGTTTTGATTGCAGCTGTTGGAAATGGGGGAACCCTTTTTCGTCCTCAGATTTTAAAATATATTGAGACTGTCGATGGAAAGATTGCCATGAAGCAGGAGCCTGAAATTACAGGTGGCATTCCTGCAGGCCCGGAGACGCTGAACATAGTTCGGCAGGGTATTTTAAATGTTGTTCAGGGCAAGCGGGGCACTGCAAGGAGAATAAAAATTCCAGGAGTAGAAATGGCAGGAAAAACAGGTACTGCCCAGGTGTTTAATTTAACAAAAAAGGACAGGAAAAAGGATAAAAAATTGAATTATCTTTTAAGAGATCATGCATGGTTTGTATGCTACGCTCCTGCTGAAAAACCGGTCATTGCAGTTGCTGTCCTTGTTGAACATGGAGAACATGGCTCAAGTGCCGCAGCGCCAATGGCAAGGGAAATTGTAAAGACCTGCCTGGAAAACAAGGGTATTTTAGGAAAAAAACGGAGATAATTATGTTTGACAGACGACTTGTTGAATATTTTGACTGGGGCCTGCTTTTAATAGTTTTTCTCATTGCTATGACAGGTCTTGGTATTCTTTACAGTGCTGTAAGCGCTGGAGCCCCGGGTACTACACATATTTTATTTGAAAAACAGATTGTCTGGTTGTGCGCAGGCGCAATAATTATGTTTTTTTCTTTAATGGTGCATTATAAATACCTCAATAAAAATTATATAATTATTTATGCTCTATGTATCGGTCTGCTCATAGGTGTTTTAATCTTCGGCAGAAACATTTCAGGCTCAAAAAGGTGGCTTTCATTTGGACATTTTGCCATTCAACCATCTGAATTAATGAAATTATCAATGATAATTGTTTTAGCTTCACTTTATTCAACCTCGGTTTCTGAAGAGGGAATGTGTTTTAAGGAACTTTTAAAACCATTACTTTTCCTTGCCCTGCCTTTTTTACTTATATTAAAACAGCCAGATCTTGGGACAGCAATGCTTCTTATTTTTATTTCAGCTTCCATGACTTTGTTTGTTAAAGTGCAGAAAAAAGTCTTTTTTACTATTTTACTGATTGCAGCTGTTGCCCTTCCTCTTATATGGATTGCGCTTAAAGATTATCAAAAGATGAGGATTCTTACCTTTATAGATCCTGATCGTGATCCCCTTGGAGCGGGATATCATATAATCCAGTCCAAAATTGCCATAGGTTCGGGGATGCTTTTTGGTAAAGGTTTTTTACAGGGAACTCAGAATGCTCTTTCTTTTCTTCCTGAACAGCACACAGATTTTATCCTTTCAGTGCTTGCAGAGGAGTGGGGACTTATTGGCTGTTTTTCTCTTCTTTTTTGTTATCTGCTGTTTCTTCTATGGGGGTTTAATATATCGTATTGCTGCAGGGACATGTTCGGCTCCATGCTTGCATTTGGTATTACAATTATGATTTTCTGGGAAATATTTATTAATGTAGGGATGGTGATGGGCTTAATGCCCGTTGTGGGGGTTCCTCTGCCCCTTATAAGTTATGGAGGCTCTTCTATAATAACAAATATGGCAGGCATAGGGATATTGATGAATATCAGCATGCGCAGATTTGCATAACCGTCATGGTCTGATCCGGATTGGTCAGGTAGGGGTATCTCAGGTGGTTGACCTGTTTGTTGTCCCTCTGGTTACCCTGTTCACTGTCACGTTGGTTGCCCTATCGTTTGTCCTTTTGTTTGTTTCGTTTGCCATTGTCCCATTGAGAATTCTTTAATTGCTGGATTATGATTTGCCTGCCGGCCCATTGTATGTTCATTTTGATGTGG
>CAZLBE010000062.1:0-7765 GCA_964557635.1 uncultured Desulfobacterales bacterium | reverse complement strand
TTTTTTAAATGATCCCGAAGCAAAATCACTTTTAATCCTGAAATGCACCGCCTTGAAACGTGCAATGGAAAAATACTGGCCTCGTTCTGGAACAGCGGGTTTTCCATCTTTAAGTGAAACCGTCGGTACCACAAGCCAGGGCGCTTTTTTGTCATCAGATTTTAATATAACAAAAATTCGTCCTGAAACATTTTCCGACTCTGACGAAACATTTTTTATATTAAATCGAATAAGGAGATCACCAGATACTGTATCATTTTTAATTTTAAAATCTTCTACACTTATTTTTTCATATTTCTTAGCTTCATTAAATTTCCCACGGGAGATATCACCTTCCTGGTTCAAGGAATCAGGGCCCTGGTTCAAAGTTCTATTGGATGTTTGTTGTCCGATACTGATGACTTTTCCTTTTTTCCCATCCATTTTTTTTTCTGGAGATTTTTTTTCCAGATAAATTTTCTTTTTTTCGGTTAACTGCTTTTCATTTCGTTTCTTTTGTTTTAGAGTTGCATTTCCTTTTGTTTCTTTCAGGCTCTTGTCTGTTGTTGCCTTTGTTGTCAGCCCGGGTTCAGCAGCAGTCACATCTGACTTAGCGGCCTTATGACCGTAATCTGAAAAATCATGGGGCAATTTCCCGGATATCACAAGACGCGCCATAAGGAGCTCTTTTTCTCTAATCAATGATGTTATTTTTTTATGGGAGGCTGCAAGTTCACCTGAAAGTTTTATGTTATCCGCTTTAATATCAGAATAAAAGAAAAACAAAAAAAAAGCCGCAGCAATTGCAACAATTGACATCAAAAATAAAAACCATAAAAAGGCCTTTAGCCAGCCAACAGATTTTACTTCTCCAAAATCATTTATTAAAAAAAATCTTGATTCAACCCTGCGTTTTACAGGAGAATACTTTGTACTGGCAATTATTTCCTTTTCCAGCTCTCTCGATATATCTTCCATTTATTACCTTTTTTAACAAGAACAAGTTTTTTAATTCCTCTAACACTGAAACCCGTGGCCCTGTAAACCTGAAAAAAATTGACAATAGTCTTGGTTTTTCCTTTATGGATTTTGATATTTTTCGCAGTTACATGAATTTGTCTGTATTTACGTGCAAGCCGCTTTTTCCTTGCAACCCAACGGGATTTGTTCATTTTATCGGAATAAAAATTTTCTGAATAAAATTGAGCGTATTTCTTCATATCCTTTGATGACCAGGCTTTAAGCCATTCTTTCACCATTTTTCTAAAAGAAAATTTTTCATGTTCTGCCTTAGATACCAGGTGTTCTGCAGCATAGGAGACAAGGTTCTCAGCCTTTACAGGTTTATGAAAAACCGTCTGGAACTGATCTCCGATAATTTTATACCCCTGGGCGGTTTTTCTGATAAATATTTCCTTTTTCCCTAAGTTTACATGCTTTTCTGACAAGCCAAGTCCAAGATCAAAAAGGGTAACAAAAACATCACCTGACCTGTATATACCAGCCTGTCCCTCAAGCAGCTTTAAAAAAATTCCTTTCTTCTTAAACTTTTCCCTTGTTCTCCACCATTTCTGCCACCAGGTCATATCAGGAAAATAATTTGAATCATAAAATTTCAGATAATCATGATAATCTCCACTCTCAAAGGAGATTGCCCAGTTTTTCAGCATTTTATAAATTTCATTTTTCTCGGAATCAAGACTCTTCCTGTCAGTATAAGCAATTTTATTAACCACCACCATGGGCGTTGAATTAAGCGAAATATATTTTGATAATTTCAGTATCTCGCTGTTGTTCATTGCAACACATCCGTTTGAATCCCTTGGTTTTAATTTTTTATTGGTTCCGTGAAGCCATATGGCACTTCCATCCCTGCCTGCCAGTTTATCAAGAAAATTCGGATAATCCGTTGGAAAAGCTTTTTTACCATATACCGGAGCAAGATACCTGTCCTCATATTCGTTTTTAAAAAAATAAATGCCTTCAGGTGTTTTTTTGTCTCCTGCTTTTGACTTTATCCCGTCATTTTCTCCTGTGGAACATGAAAAAACATACACCTCACGGATTGTACCCTCATCGGATGTGTACAAAAAAATTCTCTGAGTGCTTTTCTCCACAAGAATAGCATTGGTATTTTCAGGAATAAATACAAGGGCATCTGGTATTTTTTTTAAATCATTTTTAAAGCCTGCCTGAGAAGCTCCACAGGGGATTATAAGCACTGTCAACAATACCAGAAGCATAACAAGAATACTTCCGGTATAACGTACCGAATTTTCCATACTGTCCATTTTATGTTAAAATAATTCCTTATGATATTTGATTCCAAGGTGCTCATATGCTGATACAGATGCTTTCCGGCCTGACGATGTTCGCATGACAAGTCCTGTTTTTAAAAGAAAAGGCTCAACCACATCCACTAATGTGTCTGTTTCTTCCTGAAGGGTCGCTGAAACAGCCTCAATTCCAACAGGGCCGCCCTTGTAAAATTCAATAATTGTCCTGAGATAATTCCTGTCAAGAACAGTAAGACCTAACTCATCGATCCCTTCAAGGCTTAATGCCAGATCCACAACTTTTTTTGTAATTTTCCCTTTTCCCTTTACAAGGGAATAATCCCTGACGCGTTTTAACAGTCTGTTTGCAATTCTCGGGGTACCCCTTGACCTTTGTGCAAGTTCTTCTGCGCCTTGATCCTCAATTGGAACCTTGAGCAGAGATGCAGATCTTTTAATAATTACAACAAGTTCTTCAACGGTATAAAAGTCAAGGCTCCTGAAAATTCCAAACCTGTCCCGCAATGGAGAAGACAAAAGCCCCACCCTTGTTGTAGCGCCCACAAGAACAAATTTTTTAAGTCTGAATCTGTGGCTTCTTGCATGGATTCCCTTGTCAAACATAAAATCAACGGCAAAATCCTCCATGGCTGGATATAAAAATTCCTCCACAACCTTGGGAAGCCTGTGAATTTCATCAATGAAAAGAACATCACCATTACCAAGATTTGTCAGCATACCTATAAGATCCCCGCCCTTTTCCAGGGCAGGTCCTGAAGTAATGGTGAGATTACCTCCTATTTCATTTGCAATAATATGGGATATTGTGGTTTTTCCGAGACCCGGAGGACCATGAAGAAGAATATGGTCTAAAAAATCGCCCCTGATTTTTGCCGCTTTAATGGCTATTTTAAGGATTTCAACGGTATCTTTCTGTCCAACGTAATCAGAAAACTTTTCAGGCCTTAATGAGATCACTTCAACTTCTTTATCAATGGGAAGTTTTTTGGAAGAAACCATATTGACCTTATCAGGATCTATATTGTCTGAAGAAAATGAAAGAACACCATCACTCATTGATTATCATCCCCTTGATATATCTCATCAAAAAGTTCTTCAGGTGTTTTAATGGACTCATTTCTCTCAAGGGCTTCTGCAACCATTCTTCCTGCAACGGCAGCATTATAACCAAGCTGTCCCACAAGGACATCTGTCACCTGATCTGCAATTTCTCTCAGTGAAACAGAAATTGTTCCAACTTCACTGTCTAATAATTCGCGCCGTCTCCCATCTTTTGCAATGACAAAAGCTTCTGCTTTCCCATGCAATGAAGCAATAATTTTCTGTGCAGTTCGTTTGCCAATGCCCTTGAGGCTTGAAAGAAAAGTGACATCCTTTTTTTCAATTGCCATTGCAATATCAGACACAGGTTTTTCCATGGCTTTGACAGCTTTAAGAGGGCCAATGGCAGAGACTGAAATAAAAAGCTGGAAAAAATCTTTTTCCTCCTGGGTATTAAAACCTATCAGAACAGGTTTTGGCTGCCTCTCCGTTTGATGAAAATAAATATACAGACAGACTTTATCTTCATTGCCCCTGTTTTTGATCGTTTCAAAAACAACGGCAGGAAGAATGACCTCATACCCTACGCTGCCTGCAACGAGAAGAATACCATCATCTCCTGATTTTATTACTCTGCCTTCAAGATATCCAATCATAATTTTTTCCCAAAACGGTAATATCCGCACAAAGCAAGGGCTAATGCGTCTGAAGCGTGGAAAGGTCTTATGGGTTTATCATGGCCTAAAATGAATCTCACCGATTCCTCAACCTGATATTTATCAGCACTGCCGGAACCTGAAATAATCTTTTTTGCCTCCCTGACAGCTATCTCCTCTACATCAATTCCTGTCTTAAATGAAGCAAGAAGCAGAACCCCTGACACCTTGGCAAGGCTTATTCCTGAGCCAGGGTATTTTACAAGGGAAAAAATATCTTCTATGACAACAAGATCCGGAGCCTGTTCCTTTAAAAATTTTATAATTTTACTATAAATAATATTAAGTCTTAAACCAATGGGATCTTTTTTTTCTGTTTTAATACTGCCAAAAGAATAACCTGAAACTTTAACCCCATCACCATGAACAACACCAACACCCGTACCTGCAAGGCCCGGATCTATCCCGGCTATTTTAACCATCTAAATTTTTATTTCCTATTTCAGCACCTTAAGCTTATCCTCTGCGATTTTAGCCTCATGGGAAGAAGGATATTTTTTAATAAGCTCTTTAAGCAAAAGCCTGGCATTGGCCTTTTCACCGAGGTTGGAAAATGCAAATCCCTGTTTCAAAAGAGCTGCAGGCACCTTGTTTCCCTTAGGATATTTCTCAATGACCTTTTGATATTCAAGGATAGCTTTTTCATACCATTTATCCCTGTAGTAACTGTCAGCTATCCAGAATCTGGCGTTATCAGCATTAGCCGAACCCGGATAAAGCTTAATAAATTCTTCAAATTCCGACCTTGCATCTCCGGTTTTTCCCGTATCAAGAAGTTGCTTTGCCTGTTGATAAAGTCCCTGCTCTGATTTCACCACAGTCTGGGTCTGTCCTTCTGTTTTGTTTCCATTTTTTGTGGCTTCCGAAGGTTCAAACCCCATATATTGTTCAAGCTGTACTATCCTGTGAAAATTTTGGGAAACAGCATTATCGAGACGCTGCAGATTTTTTTCCCTTTCCCCGGCAGAAAGTTTACCATTCTGTAATAAATTATGTTCAACTTCCTCAATTCTACCCGATAAAAGACGTATTTTTTCTTTCAGAATATCAACATCCGCCTTAAGTTCAGCATACCTTTCCCTGGAAGCCTTGTCGTTTAGTATGAGTTTTTTGTCATATGTATTGGCGATCTTATCCAGCTTAATACCATATTTCTTTTCCTTATCAAGATGCTGAACATTATCCTGTTCAAGGGCTGAAATCCTCGTATCAAGAATACCTATATCCTGAGGGTCTGCGCAACCCGACATAAAAATCATAATGGAAACACACAAACTCAAAAAAATAATCCTTATCATAACGCTAACCCTCATAGCAATTAAACACAAAAAAATATGGGTCGAAAATCCGTAACCAATAAACGTAAATCAGGCATCCTTCATATCAGCATAAAGTAATTTACACTTTTGGGAAGTTCCCTTATAACCGCCATGAGGCGGATCTGGTTTTGTCCAGAACCATCTCACAACAAAGTATGAAATAAAAGTAATGGTTTACATTTTATTTCATATAAAAAGATGCCATAATAACTACGTTTATTGGCCACGAGTCCGGCCATATATTTGTCTGAATTTTTGATTCCCTGATGCGATCAGGCAGGTCCTGTTCCGCATCATGGCCATTATTTAATTGTGAAATGAACGCGCCTGTTTTTAGCCCATGCAGCCTTATTATGTCCCGGATCAAGGGGTTTTTCTTCGCCATAACTTATAGTTGTCAGGCGTGAACTTGAAATACCAAGGTCAACAAGAAAATTCTTAACTGACATGGCGCGTTTTTCACCAAGGGCAAGATTATACTCGGTTGTACCGCGCTCATCGCAGTTGCCTTCAACACGAACATTTACAGACATGTTATCCTCAAGCCATTGAGCTTTCTCCTTTAAAAGCATCTGTGACATTGGAGTCAGCTCTGCACTGTCAAAAGCAAAATGAATATCCTGATTAACGAAACGTTCCATGGCGGCAGCTTTTTTCCTTGCAGCAGCTTCTTTCCTTGCAGCATCTTCCTTTAATTCCTGTTCTTTTATCCGTGCTTCATTGGCAGCCTTCTGTCTTGCTATTTCTTCAGCACTTGGACCATTGTTATTAGGCTGGACTGTTTTTACCGGGGCTTCAGCAGGATTTGAAACAACAGCTTTTTGTGCACATGAAATTGTAAAAAAAAGTCCTGCCACGATAACCACCATTACCAGATTTAAAAATAATCTTTTTTTCATCTTTCCTCCTTAAATCAATTAAATTTATTTATTTTCCATCAACTGCCCTGCCCTGAAGACCAGTCAGGTTCACTCTGAGCACCTTTAATTTTTAAAAGACATCTCTGATCGTTTCCCACAGCAGTCATTACATAAATACGTGAAACACCTTCCCGATTGGACGTGAACACTATAAGATTTCCGTCAGGTGACCAGGCTGGGTCCTCATTATCCCCTGTATCTGAAGTCAACTGAACGGATTCACTGCCATCAGGTCTTATTGTATAAATATTAATCTCATCCTTTACAGCACCCACATAGGCAATTTTATCTCCTGAAGAAGACCATGCAGGAGACGTATTATAGCGGCCCTGAAATGTCAGCCTTGTTAAATTCCCTGTGGAAAGATCCTTAATATAAATCTGCGGCGTACCCGACCGCTTGGACACAAAAGCCATTTTCTTTCCATCGGGTGAGAAAGCAGGAGAAACATCAATTCCCCAGTTTTCTGTTAATCTCTTAATAATTTTCCCCTTTCCGGTCAACAAATAAATTTCCTGATCACCTGAAAAACTTAAACAGGCTGCAAATTCAAATTTGCCGGGAACCCAGTCAGGGGTGATATTTATACCCTTAAATGCCACAACAATACCACGTTTTTCTTTTAAATTTTTTATATATATATCAGGATTTCCCCTGACAAAAGAAGTATAAGCAAGGTATTTGCCGTTATAAGACCACGAAGGGGACAGTGTAATACTTTTCAAATGGGTTACCTGAATCGGGTTATAACCGTCAAAATCGCATTCAAAAATCTCTTTATGCTGTTTAAGCTTTGAAACAAAGGCTATTTTACTGGAAAATACCCCTTTTTTACCTGTAAGCTTAAATGATATTTCACTTGAAAATCGATGTACCATTTTCCTGATATCCGATATATGACCCGTGTACACCTTTCCCACTAACAGGCTGCCCTTGAAAGGATCAAAAAGTCTTAATTTCAGTGTGACAATACTATCACTGACAAGAATTCCTCCTGTTACAAGTAGTTCAGCTCCAATGGATGTCCAGTCTTTAAAATTAATTTCCGCACCGGAAATTCCGGTTTTTGAAGGATCTTGCAGAAATGATTTCTTATCCATGGTCTGAAGATACCCTGTAAAATCAAGATCATTAATCAAAATATTTAAAGCATCTTTACCATAACGAACCTCTTGAAAATTTTTGGATAAACTTTTAAAATTCGGCACTGCAATGGGAATCTTCCTTAACAGAGGGTTGCTGATATTAATATAGGTATAATCGGAACAAAAGCCATTAAAAGGATTACCCAATATTATAAATATCATAAAAACTGTGATAAAATAGAATATTTTTCGAAATAAGTTAATCATTCTTTTTTTTGCAGCCTCTCATAAGTTAGTGTCTTACTCTTGATTTTTTGTCAGAATCTTTGATTCTTTGAGGTAAATCCGGGCCAATCCAGATCCTGAAAATTTCTTCCATATTTCCAAATTCTTAAATTTCAAAAAGAC
>CAZLBE010000061.1:0-7862 GCA_964557635.1 uncultured Desulfobacterales bacterium | reverse complement strand
CAGGTAATGGTGCAGCAGCGGATAAAGGTGCGCCGGTTAAATCAGGCTCTGAAGTTAAATCAGATGCAGCAGAAGACTCAGGAACAGGAGCCGGTGCTGAATCTGCTGCAGCTTTTTCTGCTTTTGATGCAACATAGGCTGCAAGTTTTGCAATGGTGTTTAAGTCTCTTAATTTCAGGTCTTCGGGCACTGGAAAATTAAAAAACGAAGCAGCCTTTGCAAAGATTTCCACCTGTTTTACCGTGTCGATGCCAAGGTCAGCTTCAAGATCAAGGTTATCGTCTAACATATCCGTTGTATAACCTGTCTGTTCAGCAATGATCTCTTTTATTTTTTCCTTTGAATCGGAGTCGTCTGCTGCAGTGGGAAAAGCAGCTTCAGGAACCACAGCACCACTTGAAGAGACAGAACTTTTTTCAGCAGGAGCCGAAGGCATGGATGAAGATTGCTGAACTTTTAATGCAGATAGATCCTCAGCCGGTATTTTTTTTGCGATGATGTTTTTCTGTACAGGTTTCCCTTCACCAGGTATTACGCATAGAGTGTTGTCAATAATTTTTAATTGAGGATTCATTGTGCCTGAAATACGTTCCACCCAATTCATATACTTTTTATTATTATTAAAGGTGTTTTCTTCTATTCTTTTTACAAAGAGAAAAGCAAGATGGGAGCCGAATCCCGCTGCAAGGTGAAGTCCGTATTCAGAATTTATTTTCTTTTTGGAACTGAAATTGAGTTCCCTGAAATGCGGGGGTATTTTTTTCAGATTTGCAATCGGGGGTGCTTTTCTCTTCTGGAGCGCCTTGATCATGACAACATCTTCAATTGCAGCGCCAAGTGTATGGCCTGTGAAACCCTTTGTATTGGATATACAGATTTTTTTCAGGAAATGGCTGAAAGTTGTTTTAAGTGCTGTAACTTCGGCATCTGCACTGCCGCCCCTTGCAGGAGTATAGGTCTCATGGGACATGAACAGCAGTTTATTTGCATAGTCCTGTTTTTTAAGATTGTGCTGTTTTTCCATTTTTTCAATGAATTTTTTCATTTCAGATGCAAGGTGATTAACGTCTATATTAAATGTGTGATAGGCGCTGTTGGCCATGTGGGTTCCCAGAATCTCTGCCTGCCCTCTCATTCCCCTCGCCTCTGTTAGGGATGCCTTTTCAATGACAAGGCCTACTGCCCCGCTTCCAAGGATCGTGCCGTTTCTGTCCGCATCAAAGGGTTTTGCAGCTTCTGAGATCCTTTTTTTCACCGTGGCTGCTCCAAGTGCAAGAAAACCCGAGCCAATCCACTGATTCTGTGCATGGGATGTTGCGTTTTCTCCTCCAACCACAATTACCCTTTTACACCTTCCAACCCTTATCCAATCCTCGGCTATTCCTATGGCTTGGGTGGTTGAGGCGCAGGCACTTGAAATAAGGGTGTTTGGCCCCTTTGCCCTGATAAGCTGGGCAAGAAAAGCAGCGCCTAAGGGGCAGGCATTTGCTATAAAATTTCTTTTAAATTTATATTCACCAAGGTCATTTCTCTTTTTGCCTTTGATCTTGAAAAACCACTCTGTAACTTTTTCTTTTATCTTAACATCCTTTACATTTTCCATTAAATAATAATAGATGTTCTCAAATTCCTCATAGGGTTTGAGGAAAAATCGGTCATAGAGATATTTTTCCATCTCAGTGACTATGGTTTCGCAGTTGGGAAAAAGAGATGTTACAATGACACCTGTGTCATCCTGCATCTCCTTTGGCAGGGCAAATCCGTCAGGTATCATTCTGCCGTCTGTGGAGGCTTTTTTGTACTGCATCACAAGGGGAATGCCTGCATCCTTAAGCGCTTCAATACCGGCTGCCACGGCAAGTGCCATACTAATATCGTATTGTGTTTTTATGCCGTATTCATCGGTTAAATCAAAATAGCCAAGCTGACCTGCGAGCTGGATAACATCTTCGGGACGGGTTATCTCAACAAATCTTGCATTGCCGTCGGGCTGCTTAAACAATCTCGTTATGTTTTTATCGATTATTCTTTCCTGGTCTTCAAGGCTTAAAGGTTCAATAAAATTGTTGCCTTCAATGATTTTATCAAAATTATCCTTTGCAAACACCCTTTTTGTTTTGCCGGGAAGGCCAAGTGAAACACCTGAAATCACAATTTTTTCAGCGCAGAAATTAAACCTTTCAACAACTTCCATTGCAGCTTCACGCCTTCTTTTGCGGTACTCTTCATAGAGCAGCCTGTCCTTTAGATCCTGATTTCTTGCCTTAAATGAACTGAAATCTTCATCAAGCATGGTGGCAGGGGTTAAGACAGGATGAAATCCGGTCTCCGGAACAAGTGGTGTTTTCTTTTCCGGCAGGATAGTTTTTCTATGTTCCATTGTCCTTGTGAAAAGGCTGCTGAACGATTTTAGATAGAGTTTGCATTCCTCAAATGATTTTATTTCTCCTTTTTTTACATCAACGGTGACACAGGTTTTATAATCCACAATATTTATATTTTTTAAAAGATTGGTTAAAAGCCTTGAAGGACCTACCTCAATATAATGGGTTTTGCCTGCTTCATAAACATATTCAACAGATCTTATGAACTCCACAGGAGAAGTGATCTGCTTTGCAAGCAGATCCTTAACAGCTTTTCTGTTTTCAGGATAAGGAAGTGCTGTGACATTTGAGATAACATGGCCGAAAAATGTTTCGTTAAAGGTGATGGTGTCAAGATAAGCCCTTAATTTTTCTGCTGCTTCTGCAAAAAGAGGGGTGTGGAATGCACCTGAAAGATTGAGCTTTCTGTAAATAACGTTGTTTTTACTTAAAAAGGAACAAAAGTCTTCTATGGCAGATGGATTTCCCGATACAGCAGTCTGGTTTTCACTGTTTTTATTGGTGATGTAAATGCCGGAAATTTTTGATCCCCTGATAAAAGCGCTTGTCTCCTTTTCATTTTTGAAAACCACCATTATTTTTCCCGGGTATTTTTCAGCGGCAGCTTTCATGAGATCAGCTCTTTTTATGACGAGTCTCATTGCATCGTCAAAATTTAACATTCCGCTGCAGAAAAGCGCTGTGTATTCTCCCACACTGTGACCAATGAAAAAATCCGGTGAAAATCCCCTTGAGTACAGCCTGTCAAACAGGGCTGCCGAAGAGAGAAAAACAGCAGGCTGGGTGTTTTCAGTAAGGTTGAGATCATTGTTATCGCCAAACATCATGTCAAGCAGGGAGTATCCGCGTGCTTCAACAAAAATCTCCTCTCCTCTTTCCATCACATTTTTTATTTCAGGATCGGAATTGAAAAGTTCCTGCATCATTCCGCTTCTCTGGGAACCCTGGCCTGAAAGCAGGACAACCATTTTCTGTTTTTTACCCTTTTTATCTGCTGAATATGCAAAATGTCTAATTTTAAGATTCTGCTGTTTTGATGCGCCTTTTGCTGTATGTGAAGCAGCAATGCCGGGAACAGTGGCTTTGGGAACAGCGGCAACAGGAATATTTTGTGTCTGCACAGGGATATCTATGACAGAATCAAATTCTTTTGATGACATATTTATATCTCTTTCTTTCATGAGAAATGCAGGCAGGGTGGATATGATCATGTGGCAGTGGTTTCCGCCTATTCCATTTACATTAAATGCAAATCTTAAAGGATTGTTATCGGAAATACTGATTATCTTTTTTGCAGGTTTTAAAACACAGCTGTCTTTAATGGTGGAATATTTTTCATCGTAGTTAAAGTCCGGCAGAATTTTTTTATTTTTTGCCATGAGAACAAGTTTTGCCATGGCAACGGCAGGGTTGGCAGCCTTGAAATACCCGAACTGGGGTTTTACATTACCGCAGCTTAACTCATGGCTGAAACATCTTTCAACCACCTGTTTTTCTATCATGTCCCCTAAGATATTTGAAAATGCAAACAGGTCAAGGTGTCTGATTTCCTGTTTTCTTATGGCACTTTTTTTATAGCACTCGTTGATTGTTGAAACAAAAGTCTGCTCCGACGGGGATAAAAGGTGATCAGGTACACTTGATTTTATGGCATAGCTGTTGATTTCTCCGAGAATTTTCATGCCGGCCTGTTTTGCCTTTTTATAGGTGGTCAGCACATGAATGGCAGCGCCTTCCCCCATAACATAACCGTCTGCCCTTGAATCAAAATAGTGGCAGTCGCTTTCCGATAAAAGCCCTATCCGTTTAAAAGCCATGAGAACTGCAGGGTATAGATTTGCATCAACACCTCCTGCAAGAACAAAATCAAGATCTTTGGATGCAATGTTTTTTGCCGCATTTTTAATGGCAATAAACGAAGATGCGCATGATGCATCAAGGACATAGCTTGCACCGTTCAGTCCAAAGTAATTTGCAATCCTGCCTGCAATAATATTTGACAAAAGTCCCGGTGTTGTATCTTCATTGTTTTCAGGAAGCCTGTCTCTTATGGCATCAACAATCTGATCTGCAATGATTTTTCTTTTTTCCTCTTTAATGGATGTTGCATTTTTTATTATTTCACCGACAAGCAGTTTTCTTACCCTTAAAATATTTTTTGACTGCCTGTCTCCGGAGATTGTGCCAAGTATCACTCCTATTTTATTGCCTTTTTCAATGAGTTTTTCAAGGCCTGAACTACTGATCGCCTCACTTGCTGCTTCGAGGCCAAAGAGCTGTCCCCTTTCAATGGATCTTACCGTTGTGGGGGGCATTCTGTACTTGATATTGTTGAATTTATAGTCTTTTATCACTCCTGCCTTTATCATGGGCAGTCTGTAAAAGGATTTTTTATCAAATTCCGCATATGCTTTATTGGAGAACTTTTCTAAAGGAATTGAAGAAAGCTGTTTTTCTCCTGATTGAAGTTTCTCCCAGAATTCGTCAGTGTTTGCAGCACCAGGCAGAAATACACCAAGTCCTGCCATGACAATTCTGTCATCGTTAAAATCATAATCAGGATCTGCAAAAATAGTTCTTTTATGGGGTAAATAATAATTTTTATTAAACTCTTCCAATACAAGATGGTAGTTGACTCCGCCGAACCCGTAGGCGCTCACACTTGCTTTTCTTGTCTGATGATCATTTTCTTCCCATTTTTCAGCATCTTTTATTATGTAAAGCGGTGAATTTTCAAGATTTAATGCAGGGGAGAGTTTTTTAAAATTTCCATTTGGCGGAAGAACACCTTTGTTAACGGCAAGGACAGCTTTTATTAAACCTGCAGCACCGGCACTTCCCAGCAGATGTCCTATCTGGGATTTAATGGAGCTGATACCTGTTTTTCCACTTGTATAAATCTGTTTAAGCGTTTCAATTTCCGCCTGATCGCCTATGGGGGTTGCAGTGCCATGGGCCTCTATATATTTTATATCAGAAGGTTTAATATCGGATTTTATATTTTCAAAACATCTTTCAATTGCAAGTTTCTGGCCGTCGGGGTTCGGCGCTGCTATGGCTTTTCCCCGACCATCGGAACTTGCCCCTATTCCTTTAATGACAGCAAGAATGGCATCATCATCCCTGATTGCATCCTTCATCCTTTTCAGCACAAAAACAGCTGTTCCTTCACCAAGAATAAAGCCGCTTGCCTTTTCATCAAAGGGAAATGAGCCTTTTGCTGAAAGCGCCCCCATTTTTGAAAAACCGATAAATGATTCAGGTACAAGATGGGTGTTGACTCCTCCTGCGATTACCTGGTCATAATCCCCGGATAAAAGTTCCTTGCAGGCTGCATCAATGGCTGTAAATGAAGAGGCACACGCAGCATCAACAATATAATTTTCACCCCGTATGCCAAGGTGTTTTGCAATTCTTGATGCTTCGATATTTAAAATGATTCCGTGTACAGGGTCGTATCCTTTGTTTTTGCCCTCCAATCCCTGTTTTAAAGTTTCAATGAGGTTTTGCTTTTCATCATCTGAAAGATTGTTGAATTCTTCGGTTTTTTTGAGCATGGCAGTAATCTCAGGAAAATGATATTTCATGAGAAGCTCGTTGCCAAGCTCGTTTCCAAGACAGGATGCAATGATAACTGCAACTTTTGTGGGGTCGTTACAGATAAATTTCTGGTCATCTCCAAGGTAACCTGAATTTTCAACTGCCTGGTATGCAGCCTCAAGCAGCATCTGCTGGCTTCTTGAAAGTTTTGCAGCCTTTGCCTCGTCATATCCGAATTTCTCTCTGTTAAAGGTAAAATCATCGATTATGCCTGCAAGCGAAGTGTATGACCTGTCTTCGGCATTTTTATCGGGAGAATAATAGAAATCCCGTCTGAATCTTGTTTCAGGCATTTCCTTAATGGCGTATTTTTTATCAAGGATATTTTCCCATAATTTTTCAGGATTGTCCGCTCCCGGAAGGATGCACCCCATTCCGATGATTGCAATTTCATCGTTCACCTGGCTTTTATCCGATGAAAAAACCTCAAGATTGTTGATATTTTCGAATAAAAGCTCTTTGGAACCAAAATATTTATTGTGGATTTCTTTTATGGACAGAGAAGAATCAAAAAACGCAAGGCTTTCTCCCACAATAAAATTTCCCTTTTCCCTGTGCTCGTCCCCATCAAAATACCTGTAATTTTCAGCACCTGCGTGTTTAAAGTCCGGCAGGAATCCTTTGGCACCTATGAGCAGAGATCCGATATTTTTTTTCTCAAAGGAGCGTTTTCTTATTTCAAGACCCTCCCTTTTTTTTATCATCTCCTTTTCCATTTCAAGCATCATTTGTGCAAAATCCGTTGGTGCAGTTCTTAATGCAAGTCCCACACTGCTGCCAATGACAACGGTTTCATCTTCTGATGATAAAATTTCCTGATATTGTTTTTTTACGCTTTTAGTGTCAATTATTTCCCGTGAAAAAAGATAGGCACTTCCAACCTGAAGTCCTATTTTTGCCCCTTTTGCAGCAAGCACGGATGAGATACCTGAAATAAAACAGGAAGCAAAACAGGTTGATATTCCGCCTGCAAAAACAAGACTTAATCCTGCAAGTGTTGTGTCATTATTATCTACACGACTGTTATTTCCGGCTGCTTTCTGTGCATGATCCGAGCCTTTTGATTCATTGTTTTTATCAATCCGATCCTGTCCGTTATCAAGATCCTGTCCGTTATCAAGCAGATGTGAAATGGCGGCTTCCCAAAGTACAAGGCTTGACAGTGACCCTATATGTCCTCCTGCTTCTTTTCCTTCAAAAATAAACCTTTTGCAACCGCTTTTTATCGCGTTTTTCATCATTGAAATGGAAGGGGTGTGGAGATAGGTTTTTGTACCTGCTTTTTCAAGTTCCAGAATCTGGGAGGGAACTCCGCCTGCAAAAAGAGCAAATGGAATTTTGTATTTTTTTACCATTTCAAGGTGGCTTTCAACGGCAGGATTAAACGCTTCGATACCAACAAGACCTGCTCCAAACACAGGAACATCCTTTTTGGCTTTTTTAAGCATATCATCTGCAAGCTTTTCAGGAAGACTGCCAACGGCAAAAAACGGCAGGGCTCCTGCTTCAAGTACTTTTAAGGCAAATTCGGAATTATCGCTTATGTTTGCCATTGGTCCCTGGATAAGGGGAAAATCCGTGCCATGCTCTTCTGCAAGTTGTGTTCCTTTTTTTACAGGATCAAACCGGTCCACAAAATTGAGCATTTCGCCGATATTTGTAAAAAAAGAATAGATCATCTCTTTTAATGCAGTTGTTTTTTTCGCAAAATTTTTGGCAAAAAAACCATCCTGTCCAAGAAAGAAAAGAGACTGAACCGCCATGGCTTCTTCATTGTCAAGGGGTACAATATTTTCTTTTATTTTCTCATAGATAATTTTTTTTGCATTGTCCTTTCCCGAAAGGAAAATAGCCTTTTCTTTTAACTCTTTTGCTATC
>CAZLBE010000060.1:4452-7870 GCA_964557635.1 uncultured Desulfobacterales bacterium | reverse complement strand
AGGGAATCTATTTTTTCCACGTCCTCTGTTTCCATAACCCTTATTATATCCTTATACATTCTTTTTTTCAGTTCACCAAAAATTCCCCTTTTTTTGGTAAATGTTGCGGCAAATTCCATGGCATCATTTAAAAGTTGATCTTGATTGTCACAGGCTTTCACGATCACGTGGGTGTCTTTTAGTTCCTCTGCACCCACACGTTTACCTGAAAGCAGCATTGCGTTGAATTGATATTCAGGAATGGCCTTACGTACAAATTCAATCATACCAGGCAGAAAAGGTATGCTGATGTTTACTTCAGGAAAACAAAAAAAACCTCTGTCTTTTTTCATAAATCTGAAATCACAGGAACAGGCCAGCATGGCACCATTTCCAAAGGCATGACCATTTATGGCTGCAATAACAGGTACAGGCATTAATAAAATCCTTTTAAAAATACCGTTAATACCATGCATGAATGACTTTACAGTATCAAAATCCCTGTCATTCATTTTCTGTCCAAGCCATTCAAGATCAATGCCCTGGGAAAAATTCTTTTCATCCGTAGATGTTAAAACAATGGAACAGATTTCTTTATCTTCGAGTACAGAATCAAAACATTGATTCATCTGTTTTACAAACTCAAGGTTCTGTTTATTTGCACCGTTACACATATTTACAACTGCAACGGTATTTTTCTTTTCCCATTCAATAATAGTCATAATCTCTCCCCATATAAGTGCCATAAAACGGATCTGAATTGGCCCAAATTTGTCTCAAGGCGGTTAAAGGTCTCCATACTCTGGCAATGCCGGTCACTCCTTTTCAGGGTAAAGTTCAGCGTACAGTTCAGGATATAATTTTTTTGCACAGTCAGGGCAGAGTCCATGGCTGAACTCAGCATTGGAATGCTCTTGAACATAAACTTCCACTTCATTCCAGAAGCCTGTGTCATCCCGGATTTTTTTGCAGTTTGAGCAAATGGGGATAAGCCCCTTTAAGGTTTTAACATCTTTAAGGGCTTTCACAAGTTCTTCATTTGTTTTTTCAAGTTCTTTATTTACCTGCTCAAGTTTTTTCTTCTGCAGTATGGCGTTTTCATAGGATGAAAAAAGAAGATCAAGGATCTGAATCCTTTCTGCATTAATAAAGTGACGCTGACCTGCAAAAAAGACTTCAAGCCCCAGTTCCGAATGACGGCGGCTCCTTATATCCCTGTTGATCATTGCGTATTGAACAGCTGAAATCAGCGCATCATTATCATAGGGTTTGGTTACAAAATGACTGGCGCCACAGGCAAGGCCGTTGATTATATCATCGGGTTCAGAAAGTGTTGTAAGCAGAAACACTGGGATTTCTTTTAATTTTTCATCGGACTTGATCGCCCTGCACAATTCATAACCATCCATTTCAGGCATGACAATATCTGTTATAACAAGATCAACCACAATGGTTTCCAGCATGGTCAGTGCCTGTTTTCCATTCAATGCAGCATCAACATGAAAATTATTTTTTTCCAGAAGATCCTGGAGCAGAATTGCCTGGGTAGGACTGTCTTCCACTATTAAAATTCCGGTTTTTTTTGCCATTTGCATATCCTTACTATTTTTTTATATGAAAAACTCCGAATATTAGAACGGGTTTTCATATCTTGTTGAGAGATGAATCCGGGCCAATCCAAATCGGCCTCATGGCGGTTATGTGAACATTGAAATCAAAAATTCCAAAATTTTTTCCTGTGAAAGAACAAGATCAGCGGCATCAAGTCTTACTGCTTCTCCGGGCATACCAAACACTACGCAGCTTTTTCTGTCCTGGGCAATGGTAATACCGCCTTGTTTTCTAATGTTTAAAAGTTCTGCTGCGCCGTCCTTTCCCATTCCGGTAAGCAACACGCCAACAGTATTTTTCCCAAAAAATTTTGCAGCAGATGCAAAAAGCCTTGAAACAGAAGGACATATGGTCTCGGATGAAAGGCTGGGGCTCAAAGAAATCTGCTTTTTTGAATTTATTTCCATTTGACAGTCGTCAGGAGCAAAATAAACGTGCCCGTTCTGTACAATGTCATTCTGCTCTGCAATTTTACATGTTAAGTCAGTGGACTGATCCATCCATGAGACCATTCCCGTTAAAAATCCCTGTGTAATGTGCTGGACAACAAGTATTGGCGCTGGAAAATCTGCAGCAAGTCCTGAAAGGCACTGCCTGATCACAGGCGGTCCCCCGGTTGATGCCCCGATAACCACAAGATTTATCATTTTGCTTTTTTGTAAACGCTTACTATTCGCGAATTGACTGTGAACGGATACTTTTTTTTGATAACGCCTTACAACCCTGACATCAGCCATTAATCTCAATGTTCTGATTAATTTTTCCACCATCATTGCAGCATTTTTGTGTTCAGGTCCCCTTGGCTTTTCAACAACGGAAAGGGCTCCTGCTTCAAGGGCCTTAAAAGATGCGACTACTTCTTCAGGATTTTCACTGGAGCTTACCATGACAATGGGCACGGGCATTGTTTCCATGATAGAGCGGCAGGCTTCATATCCGTTCATCTTCGGCATTTGAATATCCATGGTCACAATATCAGGGTGCAGGGTCTTTACAAACTTTAGGGCATCTTTTCCGTTTTTTGCCTCTCCTGCCACACAAAGATCGGGCGCTGATTCAATGATATATTTCAGATATTCCCTTGCCGTAACGGAATCATCAACAATGAGTACTCTTTTCAAATTAATCCTCCATTACACTGATTTTTCCCGTTTTCCTTTGACTGATAGAGGAATTTATCTGCTGCATTAAGCATTGTGTCAATGGTGAACTGTTTTTTTCCCTTTGACGGAACCATACATGATACACCAAAACTCATTGTGGCATTGATTGTTTTAGAATGATACGATATTTTTGTGTTCATAATCCTGGTTCTGATATTATCAGCAGCGGTTAAGGCCCCTTTCAGTGATGTTTCAGGAAGAACAATTAAAAATTCTTCCCCTCCATAGCGTGCTGTCCAGTCAATATCTTTTCTGATGGAAGATAAAAATATTCCGGCAATTTTTTCAAGAACCTCATCGCCTGCAAGATGGCCGTATTGATCATTGACATCCTTAAAATGATCAATATCTCCCATAATGACTGACAGGGGACGGTGATAACGAATGGCACGCTTTATCTCCGAGGGAAGTTTTTCATTCATGTAGCGGCGGTTGAACATTTTTGTTAAAGGATCCATGACCATCAATTTTAAAATTTTGTCATGGTCTTCTTTCAGTTTTTTTTCAAGGTTTAAAATTCTATTTCATGTTTCAAGGCGGGCAATTAATTCGGGGAAATCCACAGGTTTGGTAATATAATCATCAGCCCCTGCTTTAAGCCCATAAAGAATATCTTTTTTCTCTTCCTTTGCCGTTACAATGATGATGTAAATATAATTATCAAT
>CAZLBE010000060.1:0-4352 GCA_964557635.1 uncultured Desulfobacterales bacterium | reverse complement strand
TATCTTTTTTCTCTTCCTTTGCCGTTACAATGATGATGTAAATATAATTATCAATATCAAGACGTCTCACATTTCTGCAGAATTCAATCCCTGACATTTCAGGCATAATCCAGTCAGTGAGTACAATGGGAAAAGTCTCCTGTTTAATTAAATCAAGGCCTATTTTTCCGTTTTTTGCAATGGTAACATGATAATTTTTCTCCTCAAGCAAAAGTTTCAGCCTCAGTGCCTGGGTTGCGCTGTCTTCAATTATCAAAATTTTTGTTCTTTTATCCATATAACCGCCATGAGGCGGATCTGGACTTTGCCCAGCCGCCTCTCAACAAATATAGAAATAGAATGCTGTCTATTTGCATTTTATTTCATATAAAGTGTCTCCATTACACAAATCTTTCGATCACTTCCATCAGGTTGTTCTGGTCAAAATCACGTTTAATGATATATGCGCTGGCGCCTGCATCAATACCTTTTTCCTTGTCCTGTCTTGATTCAAGCGAGGTCACAAGTATCACCGGAAGTGCTGAAAAAGCAGGATCATTGCGCAATGCCTTTGTCAGTTCAAATCCGTTCATCTCGGGCATCTCAATATCTGAAATTAGAAGATCAAATGGTTCTGTTTTAAGTGTGGTAAGGGCATCTTTTCCGTCCACAGCGGTTTTTACCTTATACCCGCCTGCTTCAAGTACATTTTTTATCAGCATTCTTGATGTCATGGAATCATCGGCAACAAGAATGGAAGCTGTTTTTTTATTTTCACTTACTTGTAAATCCTGCACCCCTGCCCTGCCTGTAAAAGTTTCACTGGTTGATTCAATAAGATCTGCTGTATTTAAAACAGGGACAAGACTGCCATTTGCAAGAATGGAAACCGCAAGAACATACTTTACCTTCTCAAGCTGGGGCCCAAGGTCCTTTACAAGCACTTCCTGCTCTCCAAGAATATCATCCACCTTAAATGCCACATTTTTTCCCATTGTGCCAATGATGACAACTTTTAAAAATGATGCATTTTCGTTTTCTTTTTCAGTTGATTTATCCGGTTCAATACCAAGGATGTCCGCAAGGCTTACAAGGGAAACAGGACGGTTGTCCATGAGAATATTTTCCCTGTTTTCAACTGTTCCAAGCAAATTTTTCTTTATTTTAAGCACCTTTATAACACGATTTGCCGGTATGACAAAAAAACGATCCTCAAAACGATGATTCAGCTTAATTAAAACCCCTTTAAATGTTGCAATGGTCACAGGCAGGAGAATTTTAAATTCAGTGCCTTTGCCCGGCTTATTTTCAATGGAAAAATGGCCTCCTGTTTTTTCAATATTTTCTTTAACAATGGCCATGCCAAGGCCACGGCCTGAAAGATCACTGACAATGGCGGCAGTTGATATCCCGGATTGAAAAATCAGGTCAACTGCATCTTTATCGCTTAATGCAGCAGCTTCTTTTTCTGAAAGAATACCATTTGTAACAGCCTTTTTTTTCACTTTTTCAATATCAATTCCCCTGCCGTCATCTTTGACAATAATTTGAATTTTACTGCCTTCAACGCGGGATGCCTGAAGCACAATTGTGCCGTAAGAGGGTTTTCCGGCAGCCTTTCGTGTTTCTTCCTGTTCAATGCCATGATCAATGCTGTTTCTTATCAGGTGGGTAAGGGGATCTTTCATCTGCTCCAATATCCGCCTGTCAACCTCAATGGATTCACCCTCTATTTTAAGACGGATCTCTTTGCCGATATTTCTTGAGATTTCTCTTACCATGCGTGGAAAAATTGAGCACAGGCTTGAAAAGGGAAGCATCATTATGGATTTGATCTCATCAAGAAGATCATCTATCATCCTTCCTGTCTGATGGGCCTGCTGTGCTGTTTTTTTAAAAAATTCAGCTGACAGTTTTTCAATTTCATTAACATGATCCAAGGTTTTTTTATAAAATGATAAAATATCTTTCTCTTCTCCTGCTGATAAATCCTTTTTCCAATTCTCAAAAATAGTCGATACAGAATTGAGATCAGATTGATGCTGATTTAAAAACAGTTTTACAGATATCAATTCCTCTGTCTTTCTAAGGAGTAGATCAAGTTTTTCAGCGGAAAGTTTTATGGTTTCAGGAAGCTTTGGATGTTCAATAGTTGATTTTTGCTTTTTTTCAGATTTTCCCGATGTTACTCCGGTAAATGCTTCATCCCTGTTTTTATTATGATCTTTTTTTTTTACTGTTTTGCGAGAGATAAATTCAGATAATTTTTCAATAAGTTGAGATATCTCTTTTTCTTTAACAGATTCTTTTTCATCCTGATCATCTGTCATAAGTTGTTCAATAACAGAAACGCATTTATGAAAAACATCAAACATCCCGTGTGAAAGAGATTCTGTCTCTTTTTTCATAACGGCAAAGACGCTTTCCATATTCTGGCAAAGCGACTCTATTTCAGTAAGGTTGACTGCCCTTGCAGCCCCTTTCAGGCTGTGTGCCTCCCTGAATATTATCTCAATAATATTTTTCTGTTCTTCCTTATCTACAGCGTTTTCAAGCTTGATAAGATTTTCAGAAATATTTTGAATCCGCTCTTCCGATTCCAGCTTAAAGGCTGCCTTAAGTTTTTTTAACAGGACTTCATCTTTCATGGTCAATACCTTTGGAACAGTTTTTTTACACTTTGAACCGCCCGGTAATTGCCTCTAATTTTTTGCTCATTTTTTCAAAATCACCTGTGGCCTGTTCTATCTGTTTTGCGCCTTCCATATTTTGGAAACCTGCTTCCTTGATATCTGTCATGGCCTGGAATAATTGCTCAATACCGGTGAGCTGTTCCCTGCTGGATGCGGAAATCTGTAAAGCTGCATCGGCTGAATCCATAACCTTGTTTGAAAGGTCCTGGATGAGTTTTCCAGCACTGTCGGCAAGGATACTTCCGGCGTTAACAGCTTTGCCGCCCCTTTCCGTTGCCATGACTGAAAGCCCTGCAGCCTTCTGTATATCATTTAAGATGATCTTTATGTGGTTTGTGGATTCCTTTGACTGGTCTGCAAGGGATTTTATTTCCTGGGCAACAACGGAAAACCCCTTGCCCATTTCACCGGCTTTTGCAGCTTCAATGGAGGCATTGACAGAAAGAAGGTTTGACTGGTCGGCAATATCATGTACCGAGCTTATGATGTCACCGATACTCTGGGTCTGCTCACTTAATTTCATGATACTGTCATCTAAAAGATCCATTTCTTCTTTAATGTGCTGCATGCCTTCAAGGACATCATCAATTGCCTTTTTTCCTTTTTTAGAATTAAGTGCTGTTGCCTCGGTAAACTGTGACAGTTGATCTGCCTTTTCACTGGAAATATTCGCAGTCTGCCTGATTTCCTCAATTGTTGTTGTAATCTCATTGGCAGCAGAAGCTGTTTCAGAGGTACTTGCGGCAAACTGGGCCGTGGTGCTGGAAAGCTGGGCAATGGAGGAAGCAAGTGAAAGTCCTGTGTTCAACAGATCTTTAATCATTTTGCCAAGGTTGGAATCCATTAATTCAAAGACTTTTCCCAGTTCATCATCACTGCTTCTCGCTTGAAATTCAACAGTGAGATCTCCTTCTGCAATGCGTGCTGCTGTTGCAGACATATCCCTTAAGGCTTCCACCATATTTTTTATGGCATTGCCCATCTGGTCCTTTTGGGAAACAACATGAACCTGTGTGCTTAATTTTCCAAGGGCAATTTCATTTATCAATTCTTTTGTGTCCCTTGTCCGTGAAATAATCAATTGTATGACGTTGTTAAGGGACCCGATTTCACCCTTTCTGTCCATCAAATCCATTTTTACATCAAAATTACCGTCAGCAACCTCCTTTAAATTTTCAATGATATTTTTTAAGGGACTAATGGAAATTCTGACAAAAACAAGACCTGTAGCATATGCGAGACAGGCTGTAATAAAAATAATAGCCACAGGAAATTTTATGAACAGATCTCCATAAGTATTTTCTAAAAGTTTTAAAACAATAAAAGGAACAACAGCCACGACGGCGAATAGAATGGGAATTATACGGGACAACCGGTTTTCAACAGCTAAAGCCATGGGACACTCCTGTATTTTAAAATTTTAATACATGTTTAATATATGAATGATTGTTTATATTCAATAAAACGTAAATCATTACTTTTATAGGTTTCGCGCCTTCAGCCCATGATTTGTCAGAATCTTTGATTCTTTAACTCGATTATCAAGTTTTTATCGGTAATTATTTGGCCGCAGATTTACACAGATGAACGCAGATATGTTTAAAAATATCAGTGCCAATCAGTGGAGATCTGTGGCTGAATAATAACATATTACTTTTACATTATAAGTAGATTTCCTCT
>CAZLBE010000059.1:0-7875 GCA_964557635.1 uncultured Desulfobacterales bacterium | reverse complement strand
GACGTAAAGACGAAAAAATTACAGAAAATCTTGATGAGCTTGAAACAAAACCACCAGACTACTGGACATTAATTCTTTCCGGCAGATAAAATTTATTGAGAAAAGAATGAAAAAAAAAGTAAAATATATTAATCTTTTCGTTTCCATTGTGTTATCCATTGCAGTCCTTGGATTTGGAATGATGCACTCTGAAACAATGAGTTTTAATTACGCCGTGAAAAAACTCATCTTCCCCCTTTCAAGACTCATGGCATTTATAACCATTGGTCTTGCCGCAGGCCAGATTGTTGAGGCCACGGGCTGGACAAAGCAGCTTTCCGTTGTTGCAAGGCCGTTTTTCAGATTTTCCAATCTTGGAGACAGGTGCAGTGCAGCTTTTACAACTGCATTTGTTTCAGGTGCTGCTGCCAATGCCATGCTGCTTGATTTTTATAAGGATAAAAAAATTTCAAAAATTCAGGTTTTTCTTACAAATTTTGTAAACCAGCTGCCTGCTTTTTTCCTGCATCTGCCAACAACCCTGTTTATTGTTATTCCTTTGACAGGTTTTGCAGGAGTGCTCTATTTTGTTCTTACGTTCAGTGCAACTCTTTTAAGGGTGATATGCTTTCTTATGTTCGGGCATTTTTATCCTGCATTGAAAAAGAGTGCAAAGAAAATAGAACAGGAGAAAATAGATTTAAAGGACAAAAAAGAAAAGAAAACAATAATGGAGAGCATAAAGGCAAAACTTCCGCGGCGCATTGTCAATGTGGCGGTTTTTGTGCTTCCAATCTATACCCTTGTTTTTGTTCTTAATGCAGATGGGTTTTTTACCTGGCTGAACCATGCCCTGTCACATTATCTTGTGATAAGCTTTATGCCTGTGGAATCGCTTTCAGTTGTGATTTTAAGTTTTGCAGCAGAATTCACATCGGGCTTTGCAGCAGCAGGCGCTTTAATGACAGCCGGGGTTCTGACAACAAAACAGACAGTTTTAGCCCTTTTATTGGGGAATATAACGGCGTTTCCAATAAGGGCATTAAGGCATCAACTGCCGAGGTACATGGGTATATTTTCTCCGAAAATGGGATTTCAAATTCTCATGACAGGCCAGTTTTTCAGGATTTCAAGCCTTATCATTGTGGGCATAATTTTTTATATGGTGGCATAATGACGATACCCGTTGAAATTATCGGAACCGGACTTTCCATTGATGATATAACACAAAAGCAGAAGCAAATTATTAACAGTGCAGATCTTCTTGTGGCGGGCAGCAGATATCTTGATTATTTTAAAGATAATAGTGCTGACAGGCTTGCAATTAAAAAAGATATCGATTTTATTGCAGACGAGATAAAATCAAGGATGGAAAAAGAAAAAATTGTAGTCCTTGCATCGGGAGATCCCCTTTTCTTTGGAATAGGTTCAACGCTTGTAAAAAAAATCGGAAAGAAAAATATAATTATCCATCCAAATGTTTCATCTGTTATTGCAGCATTTGCACGGATTAAAGAGCCCTGGCATAATGCATTTTTTATAAGTTTTCACGGGAACAAAAAAATAAACAGTATCAGTGAGCATGTTTCAGGCAAAGATAAAATTGCCATTTTAACCGACCCCGATAAAAATCCCGCGTGGATTGCAGAAAAGCTTGTAAAAGAAAACGCTGTTGATTTTGAATTTTATGTTTTTGAGCATCTTGGCAAAAAGGAAGAGAAAATTTTTCATTTTCATGAAGTAGAAAAGGCAGCAGATTCAGAGTTTAAATCACCAAATATTGTTATACTGAAGCGGAAAATTGTTCCTGCATTTACGGATAAAATTGTAAAAACAGGGGCTGAAATCAAAAAAAATGCAGGGACAGATAATGCGATTCATATAGATCCCATCAGGAAAGACAGAGAAGAAACCGCAGAAAAAACGAAAAGGCATTCTTTTGATACACCACTTTTGAAAACACATGTTATCTATCCGGGCATGCCCGATAATCAGTTTTCCCATGAAAAAGGTCTTATTACAAAGGCAGAGGTAAGAGCTGTTGTATTTTCAAAACTTAGATTAATTTCAGATTCGATTGTGTTCTGGGATCTTGGAGCAGGTTCAGGATCTGTATCCATTGAAGTCTCAAAGTTTATTCCGTCAGGCTATGTGTATGCCGTGGAAAAAAATGCTGACAGAATCTGTGATATAAAAAGAAATATTGAGAAATTTAAAGTTGCAAATATAAGAACCATACATGCGGATCTTCCCAAAGGCATTGAAGATCTTCCCGATCCTGACAGAATTTTTATTGGTGGGGGAGGGAGAAAACTTTTAAAAATTATGGACAGGGCCATTGAAAAACTTTCAGTTAACGGTATTATAGTAATAAATTTGGTGCTTCTGCAGAATATTGAACCCTGTATGAATTTTTTAAGGGAAAAAGGTTGTACACCAGATCTTGTGCAGCTCCAGGTATCATGTTCAAGGCCAATGCCCTTTGGACACAGACTAAAAGCATTAAATCCCGTATGGATAATTTCAGGGGAAAAACATTTTTAATATATCCGTCATGAGGCCGATCCGGATTCAAGTCCAGATCTGCCTCAAAGAATCAAAGATTCTGACAAATTATAAAATAAAAGTAATGGGTTACATTTTATTTAAAAAAATACAGAGGAGCGACATTAAAATGACAGAAAATTTTAATCCGGTAATTTTTGCAGGAGCAGGCCCAGGTGATCCGGAACTTATTACCGTAAAAGGTCAGCAAGCACTCATGGCAGCTGATCTTGTTATTTATGCGGGCTCGCTTGTTCCGAAAGAGCTGTTGATCTGGACAAAAAAAAATGCAGCTGTGTTTGACAGTGCCGGCATGAACCTTGATGAGATAATTGAAATGATTATTAATGCTCATAAAGAAAATAAAAAAATTGTAAGACTTCATACCGGAGATCCTTCGCTTTACGGAGCCATTCATGAGCAGATGGCCATGCTTAAAAAACATGAAATCCCCTGCAGGGTGATTCCCGGAGTGACAGCAGCATTTGCGGCGGCAGCTTCCATGAACATGGAGTACACCCTGCCTGAAATAAGTCAGACCCTTATTTTTACCAGAATTTCCGGGCGTACAAAGGTTCCTGAACTGGAATCACTGGAACTTCTGGCATCTCATAAAACTTCCATGGCAATCTATTTAAGTATTTCCCATATAGAAAAAGTACAAGACATCTTAGCCGAGTATTACGGAGCAAACAGCCTCTGTGCAGTGGCTTACAAAGTCAGTCACCCGGACGAAAAAATATATTATACAAAGATAAAAGACCTTTTGATTACAGTTAAGGAAAATGAAATCAAACGTCAGGCGTTAATTATTGTGGGAAAGGCCGTTGCATCTGCAAAACACGGTATAAACTCAATAAAATCGCAGCTTTATGATTCTAACTTTTCCCACGGATTCAGAAGTAAAGCTGAATAAGCCGCCATGAGGTCGTTTTTATATAAAAATGCTGTTCGAAGTGTCTACAGGGGGCGGCATTATGCTATTTTCATTTATTGTTGTGAGGCAAATCTGGGCCAATCCAGATCGGCCTCGTGGCGGTTATAAAAAAATACAGGAACTGATGAATAAAGAAAAAAAAACAGGTGTCTGGGCAATAACTCCAGGTGGCGGAAAGCTCGGGCTTGAACTTTTTGAAAAGCTTGACAATGCAGATTTTTATATACCAGAGTGGCTTGAGAAATCCTATGATATTCAAAAAAGCTGGGATAGCACCGGGTGCAGCTTAAGGGGGGAGATTTTTCTTTTTAAATCCCTTGCAGAGAAAATTAAAGATAAATTTACACAATATTCAGGACATGTTTTTATTTTTTCAACGGGCATTGCCGTAAGGCTTATTGCGCCTCTTTTACAGTCCAAGCTTCATGACCCTGCCGTAGTTGTTATTGATGACAGGGCCTGTCATTCCATAAGCCTTGTTTCCGGTCATATTGGAAATGCCAATGCGCTTGCAGAAAAAATTGCAGAACTCACAGGCGCAGATCCGGTAATTACAACGGCAACAGATGTAAACAACCTTCCTTCAATCGACATGATTGCACAAAAACACAATCTGATCATTGAAAATCCGGAAATGATTAAAAAAATAAACATGGCTTTTCTGAGAAAAAAGAAAATCAATCTTATTGATCCATATGGACTTGTATCTCATCTTCTTTCTGACAGATTTTATAACGGCAATGGGACAGATCCAGACTCAGCCCTTACTTTCCCTTCAACTGATAATAAAATCCCTGTTTTGTTTAATAAAGAATTTCAAAAAAGCGATGTGAGAAATAGTATTAAACTCCATGGGGCGGAAAATGAGCTTAAAAAAGATCAAACTAAAAAAGAAAATCAAATCAGCATCCTGCCTTCGGTCCTGTGCAGCGATGAAATGATTAATATTTCACGTGAAACATTGATATTACGGCCTTTATCTCTGTTTGTCGGGATTGGTTGTAACAGGAACACAAGTTCTTTTGAAATAAAAAATTTTTTAAAAAAAACATTTAATGATTTGCTTCTTTCCATGAAAAGTATAAAGTTCCTTGCAAGTTCTGATATTAAGCAGGATGAAAAAGGGTTGATTGAGCTTGCAGATGAAATGGATCTGCAAATTAAATTTTACAATAAAGATCAACTTAATTCAGTAAAAACAATTCAAAACCCATCTGCAATGGTGGAAAAACATATTGGAGTAAAAAGTGTATGCGAAGCAGCAGCGATTCTTGCATCAAAAAACGGGAAACTTGTAGTACCAAAGATGAAAAAAGGAAATGTGACCCTTGCCGTGGCAAGGAAACACCTAAATTATTTGTAATTGGAACAGGACCGGGAGATCCCTGTCACATCTCCTTCAGGGCACATGAACTCTTGAAAAGGGCAGATGCCATTGCAGGATATTCAACTTATATTGATCTTATTAAAGATATAATTGGAAAAAAAGAGATTATTTCCACTGGAATGACAAAGGAAGTGGAAAGGGTGGAAAGGGCAATTGCCACGGCAATGTCAGGAACAGCATGTGCCCTTGTATCCGGTGGAGATGCAGGCATTTACGCCATGGCAGGTCTGGTTTTTGAGATATGCCGGAAAAAGGGATTACAACTTGTAAGATACGACACAGGGCATAAAACTCGTTTGCATGACGGCAAAGGAGGTGATCTTCTTGAGATAGAAATTGTTCCTGGAATTCCTGCCCTTGCCTCGGGTGCCGCACTTTTGGGAGCTCCTCTGACCCATGATTTTGCAGCGGTGAGTTTAAGCGATCTTTTAACACCCTGGGAAACAATAGAAAAACGGCTTGACGCTGCGGCTTGTGCAGATTTTGTAATTGCAATTTACAACCCGAAAAGTAAAAAAAGAGACTGGCAGCTTGCAAAGGCAAGGGAAATTATTTTAAAATACAGGGATGGAAACACCCCGGTTGGCATTGTGACTTCAGCAATGCGAGAAAATCAGAAAATATCCATTGTACCATTAAAGGATATTGACAGCGCTGAGGTTGGAATGCAGACAACTCTTTTTGTGGGGAACAAATCTTCCGTTCAATATCTTGATTTTATGTACACTCCAAGGGGGTACAGCGAAAAATATAAACTTTGATAACCGCCATGAGGCGGAGCAGGATTGGCCCAGATTCACCTCTCAACAAAATATGAAAAACCCGCTTCTAATATTCGGAGTTTTTCATATAAAAGAATCAAAGATTTTGACAAAAAGATGGGTCGTAGACGCGTAGCCAATGAAAGAATAAAAGATGTTGAGAAAATATCAAAATAGCAATGGCATGATGCAGCCCCTGCAGACCGGGTTTGAAAAAGCTGGAAAGTCCAAATGATCCTGGAGAAGGTATAGTATTTATAATTAAAATTCCCTATGCTGATCCGGATGAAAGAAATATGAAAGATTAATTTATATGAAATAAAATGCAAATTAACAGCATTCTATTGGCTTCGCGCTTTCAGCCCTCAATTTGTTGAGATGCGGCTGGGCCAGACCAGATCCGCCTCATGGCGGTTATACCATATTATGTCCAGTTTTGTTCATCTTTATCAAAAAAGGGCTTAACTACAGGAAATTATGCAGATTCTGAACACATCAAAATGGTATCTTCATCCGGTGTTTATTTTTGCCTGCTCCATTATGGCCCTTGCAACATCCCTTGTCATCACCATTTACTGGTACATGGAAATAACAGCAGCACTTGAAATCATAATAATGAAGTTCAACATCGATCCAAGGCAAATATTTCCTTCAAAAACCGGGATGCTTTTTTTTGTTTTAACCCTGCTTATTATTGTTGTGCTTGCCGGAATTTTCCTTGCATTTATATATTATCAGAGAACTTTAAGGCTTTTCAGGCTTCAACACAATTTTATAAACAATTTTACCCATGAGCTTAAAACCCCGGTTACCTCGCTAAAATTATACCTTGAAACTTTTCTCCGCCATCAATTGAAAAATGATGATATAAAAAAGTACAGCCAGTATATGTTAGATGATGTGGCAAGGCTTGGCAACAATATAAACAGTATATTAAACCTTGCAAAAATAGAGAGCAGAAGCTATGGAACTGAGCTTGCCAATGAAGACCTTGCAGAAATGATTAAGACCTTCTGCAACAAAAATAAAACGCTTTTCAGGGATTGTATTATCAGTTTCAATGTTGATGAAAAAAGAAAATTCATATATCCGGTTAATCAACTTCTGTTTGATATGCTTCTCATGAATATTATTTCCAATGCTGTAAAGTACAATGAATCTGAAAAGCCTGAAATACAAATCTCCTTTAGACGTAACAAACAAAAATTAATGATAGATTTTAAAGATAATGGTATTGGCATTGAAAAAAAAGAGATTAAAAAAATTTTCAGGAAATTTTACCAGGCTCCGGGCAGTCAGTATGACAGCATAAAGGGAAGCGGGCTGGGGCTTTATCTTGTGTTTAATATAGCTGCCATACATGGCTGGAAAATTTCAGCTAAAAGTGAAGGCAAAGGCCGTGGATCAACTTTTACAATTTTTATACCGGAAGGAGATACGAGCAGCATAAAAGGAAAAAGTCTATGGAAGACGATGAAAAAAAACGTATTCTCATCATAGAGGATGATGAACATATTGCCGAGGGAATACGCCTTAATCTTGACCTTTTGGGATACAGGGTGAAGATTGCCGGTGATGGAATATCAGGAATTGACCTGTGGAAAAAATGGGCACCTGATCTTGTAGTTCTTGATATTATGCTGCCCCTTGTTGACGGGTTTTCAGTATTAAAGACAATAAGGGAAAAAGATGAAAAATTGCCGGTGCTTATTCTGTCTGCAAGGGGAAGCAGTGAGGATAAAGTAAAAGGGCTTCGCTGCGGAGTGGATGATTATCTTGCAAAACCCTTTGACCTTGATGAATTCCTCTTGCGTGTAAAACGGCTGCTCATAAAAAAAGAGTGGTATCAAAAGGGAAAAAATAATAAAACTAATGGTGAAAAGGATAAAGAAAATGATCTGTTTTCAGGAGATAATTACTGCTTTGGTGATAATGAAATTGACTTTATAACCTGCCGTGCAAAATGTGCTGCAGGCTCAATCATTTTAACTGAACAGGAAATCAAGCTCATAAAAATTTTTATTGCAAACAGGGGAAAACCCATATCAAGGGAAAAACTCCTTGAAACAGGTTGGGGATATTCAAAAGGGACAACAACGAGAACAATTGATAATTTTATGGTGAGATTGAGAAAATATTTTGAGACAAATCCTAAAAAGCCCCGTTATTTCAAAAGTATGAGGTCTATAGGATATATTTTTGACCATTAATCTTTTTTATAACGGCCATGAGGCCGATCTGGATTTGGCCCAGATTGCCTCAAAGAA
>CAZLBE010000058.1:0-7926 GCA_964557635.1 uncultured Desulfobacterales bacterium | reverse complement strand
TTTAATTTTACCGGTTTTATCAGCAAACTGAACAGACATTTTACGTCCAAGGGCTGTAGTATCTTCAGGCTTGATTAAAATATTCTGACCGATATCAGTATCTAATCTATGCCTTATCCTTTTATACGTATCTATCATATATTTTTCTATTATCATGCTTAATTTCATTATGCTGTCATACTGCCAGTGCTGAAACCCGCCAAACTTAAATACACTCTCCATTTTCCAGTGCCATTTATCCATGCAATGAATAATAAATAATTTTCTTAATCCAAAAACGCCGCTGCTGATATCAGACATGGATGCTATCCCGGTTTTTAAAAAAAAACAGAGCTGAATAAATCTTGCTGCCTCGGTATTTTTGGCATTATCATAGTATTGAATAAGGCTGACAAGAAGAATATAATAGGGATCATTATTTGATAATTCAAAATACAGTACCGGGTTCATCCACTTTTCCTTAAACAAATTGCATAAAAGATGTTTTTTACCCGATTCCTCAATGAACTGTTCAAGAAGAGAAATTTTAATCACTGATTTAAAAGGGCTTTTAAGCCATTTAACCATCTGCCAGATGGAAGCGCCAAAATATTCTCCTGCAGGAATATTATGGATATCACCAAGATCTATATAACGGCATAAAGCAGGATTGCTGCCTATCATTGAATAAAGCTTATCGTAATAATCTCTGCTTATGGAAACCGGAACAGCACACCAGAACGGAAGCTTTCCAGCTACATGAATCATTGTCCTGTAAAATTCTTCCTTTAGTATCTTTCCCTGGGCCGAGCCGGAGCTTTCCACACTTGAAGTCCCGAAATCGTCGTTTTTTGCTTTTTCAATATCCACAACAAAAAAATGAACCTCAGTTTTAAATGACTTACAAGCCCATTTTTCAAGCTGATCAAGCTTTTTTTGCAACTTTAACCTTAACTCTCCTTTAAAATCACTATCACGTACGCAAACCCAGTAGTCAATATCTGAATCAGCAGACTGGGCAATTGACCCTGTACTTCCAATGGTAAAAAGGCTTTCAACATAACAATTATCGTATGCTCTTGACATCAGCGATTGCTCTGGCAGATATTTTTTTGCAATGGAAATTGTTTCTTCAGATGGAAAATAATTGAAAATCCCGTGGGGCGGTTTTTCCTTTACTGCATCATATCCCGGAAAATTCATATTTTCATGGATCAGCAGAGGAACAATTTCAAATAAATCAGAAGGCCTGGGTTTAAAAATATCAAGGGCTGTTAAAATTGAGAATTTATTTTTTCTTAAAAACATTTTTCTGCCGAAATGGATACATTCGGCAAAAATAAGAAAATTAATATCTGAAAAAAAGGAGACGTCGTGTTCTTTGATATTGATTAACGAATCCAGGAAATTTTTTTCATTAAACCGGAAAAGCCGTGTATTGAAGTCAGCATAATCTGTTTCAATATTTATATTGCTGTGTGACGGGAACCTGCAATATCTTGCTTTAATTCCCGTAAAATCGGTTTGAAATAGATGAGATTCAGTAAAAGATACAGATGAAATCTTTGCACAGGCAAAACTTACATCTGAAAGATCAGCATTGAAAAATGATACCTGGGACATAACAGAGTCTATAAAAATTGCCCCCTGCATAATGGCATTTTTAAAACGTGAATTAAAAAATGATGCCCCTTGAAAGGAACAATTTATAAACTCTGCATTATCAGCATTAACATTAATAAAAACCGCATTATCAAAAAAAATTCCATTAAACTTTGCTCCCTGAAGGCTTACATTTGAGAAACAGGTTTTTTGAAAACTTGCATTTAAAAAACAAGAATCGGATAGATCAGAATCTCTTATAATTGTTTCATTAAAAATAATTCTATTATGAAATAATCCGGATGATAAATCGGTATTTTCAATAATTTCACCCTGGAAATCAATATCATCATCAAAATTTTCCTTTTTAAGGAGTTTAATTTTTTTTTCCGGAGAATCATAAAAAATATTCTTAAAAATACCGGCCTTTTTACCACTATTTAAAGAAGATACCTGTTTAAATTTTGTTTTAAAACGGGAAATTTCCTCATTGACTTCCTGCTTTTCCCGTGACAGGGATTCAGTGATATAGTTGGCGAGCTGAATCACAGCCATTCTGAGTTCATCATTTGATGATTTCACATGTTTTTGAAGAATTTTTAAAATCCTTTCAGGCCTTTTGATAATCATGCCATATAAAATGGCTTTATAAATTTTCTTTGAGCTGTTTTGAAAAAGAGCATCATCTTCTGCCATCTCAAGTATAATTGAAAAGAAAAGCTCAGGCATGGATGATATTTTTTCAGATAAATCATCAATCAGATGAGGGACATCATATGCTAATTTTTCAATAAGTTCTAACGGTGAGACTGATCTGCATGCAAAAAGTGCAATGCAGGCTTCCAATGCTTCTTTTTTTTTTATTGTTTTTGATTTACAGGTAAAATCGTAGATGTTGTTAAAAAGAAAGGCATAGATACCAGTAGAAGCATTTCCCACCACTTTAAAAACAGCACTTCTCACAATGGGATGCTCTTTATCGGAAATAAAATTAACAAGAAACTTTGGGTCACTTTCAGGGGGAAGCATTGACCAGGCTTTAAGCGCCTGTGCCTTTGTTTCAGGATCAGACGCGTTAATACACTTAGAAATAATCACATCCGGATTAATTAAATCAGGCTCTAAATGACAAAGAAAAGGATCAGCATATCGTTTATTATCAAAAAGACTGGCATAAAATTCTATAACATGTTTATGATTTTTAATACTTTGAAGAATTTTGATAAATTCAGCGACAAATTTCTTTCTTACAAGGGGTCTGGCTTTAAGGTATTGATCCACAAGAAACAGTCTGGCCTTTTCTGAAACAGCAAGGGCAATATTTTTTAATGTATCTCTGGATATTTTTTCTGTCTGCCAGAATTTCCATGCATAAAAAGGGCCTCTGCCGCCGGATTCAAGGAGCACTTCACAGTAGAAGCGAATATCCTGAACAGGCAGGTCAGGTTTTAATTCATTAAAAATTTTAGCAGAAAATAAAGCTGATTCCCTTAATGCATACAAAAGCTCTTCATCACAGGAATAGTTCTCAATTAATTTAAAAATTTTAGTTTTAAGATAGGAAATGCAGTCTTTAGACTTTTTCCTGACTGAAAAATAAAATGAACTCATTCCTGCAAGAGCTGGGATAATCCCCTTACCTGGCGAAAGTTCTACTGCTTTTTCAATAAAGAAAAGCTGTTCTTTTTCTTTTGCCTCTGCCCAGTCATGATCAAATGATAACAAAAAAAGGTCATTGTTATCTTTATCATCTTTTTCATTGAATTTCATTAATAGCTTTCTCTAAAGCGAGCTATGCCCGCAACCCAAGTGCCTTTCCTAAATTTCTTGTTTTTTATTACAGAAATTCAGGGGTAAGGCATTAAACATTCATTCCGGCAATAAATCCCTGATGCACAGCATCAAAGGCCATGCCTATGGTTTTTGCATCTCCGATAACCGTAAATGGTATTTTTGTATTTTCAATAACCGGCACAAGATTATTCTCAGATTTTGAACCGGCAGCAAGAACGATGGTATCGGCAGAAAGCTCTTTAAGTTGCTTTTCCGTTTCAATAATTATTCCTGATTCTGTTATTTCAACGGCCTTTGTTCTTGTTTTTGACTCTATCCCAAAGGTTAAAAGATCTTTAAGCATTGTCCAGCGGGTGGTTTTACCAAAGTCCTTGCCGATTTTATCAAGCATTTCAAGGATGACAATATGTTTTGTACCACACGTTGCGATTTCATAAAGGGTTTCGCAGTCTTCAGCATGGTTGATTAAAAGAAATTTTAACGCATCTCCTGACAATGTGCCTTTTTCTGCAAGTAACAGGGCTGTTTCAACACCAACAGCACCGCCACCCACAATAATCACCTCTTTTCCGGTGTACACTTTTCCGGCAAGAACATCCCAGGCCTGGACAACATTGGGCAAATCAACTCCCGGAATGGGGGGAGTGACGGAAGAAGCCCCGGTTGCAAGGATAATATGATCCGGTTTTTCTATGTCAATTAGCATCTCAATGGTCTGTTCGTTAATCTCAGTGTTAAGGTGAAGGCTTATATCCCGATGCTCAACCTGTGAGGCAAGATTTTTTGCAAATTCAGCAAATTCACTTCGCCCGGGAGCTGCAGCGGCAAGAAAAAGTTGACCTCCAAGCCTTGAACTTTTTTCATAAAAACTTACTTCATGCCCCCTGTCACAGGCGGCAACAGCAGCATTCACTCCTGCAGGTCCCCCTCCTATTACCATGATTTTCTTGGGATGATCGGTTTTTTCCAATTTTCTTTCCATTTCATGACCTGCCCTTGGGTTGCAGAGACATTCAACGTGTTTAAGTTTGAAAAGATTGTCAAAACAGCCCTGTGCGCAGCCTGTGCAGTGAATAATTTCATTCTCTTTTCCATTTTTTGCTTTTTGGGGAAGAAAAGGATCTGTAATCAGACTTCTGCCCATGGCAACCATGTCGCACATGGAATCTGCTAACAATTGTCTTGCCGTTTCAGGATCATTGATGCGGTGACTTGCAATAACAGGAATGTCGGTAATTTCTTTGATACCCCTTGCAAGATAGGCAAAGGCACCTCTCGGGACAGAGGCTGTAATCTGAGGAACCCTTGCTTCATGCCAGCCCACATTGATGCATAATGCATCAATTCCTGCCATTTCAACAAGCGCTTCTGCATAGGTTTTAAGTTCATTTCTGCCCTGGCCATGGGGCATGAAATCATTGCCGTTCATGCGCACTATAACCGGGTAATCATCCCCGACTTTTTCTCTTATTGCCTGCATAATTTCTATGCCGAAACGCATGCGGTTTTCAAAAGATCCACCGTATTGATCTTCCCTTTTATTTGTTAAAGGAGAAAGAAATTCACTTATGAGGTAACCTGTTCCGCTTAACACTTCAACTGCGTCAAATCCGGCTTTTTTTACCCTTAACGCTGCATTGGCAAAATTATCAATGATCCCGGGAATTTCATCTGTTTTAATCTCCCTTGGCGTTTCTTTCGTAAGGTTGGAGGCAATGGGAGAAGGAGCCATAGCAGGTTTTCCTTCAAGAAAAAAAGAGAAATTATAACGCCCGGCGTGATTGATCTGAACGCAGGAGCAGGCATTATTTTCCTTAATTACACTGGCAAGTCTCTCAAGGCCAGGTATAAACCTGTCGTCGTGGGCACCTATATTTAAGCTGTTGCCGGAAAATTCATCCACAGTGGCGTAACCCACAGTGATCATACCTGCACCACCTGCTGCCCTTTCCCTGTAAAATTCAATGATCTGGTCTGTTATTTCAAAATTATCAGCCATGCCAAGGTGCATTGCAGGCATGTAAATTCTGTTTTTAATTTTAAGTTTATTGATATATATGGGTTCAAATAAAAGATCTTTCATTAGACACCTGCGGCTTTGCCGCTTTAGAGTTTAAATTTTAAAACATTTTCCTTTAAAATGTCGGAAAGTCCTGAAAGTTCGTCTGACTCCGTATGAATTTCAGTGACCACGCCGGATGATTTTTCAAGTAATGTATTCAATTCATTGAAACTTGTCAGAACATTTTCAGTACCTGCAGAAGCTTCAGACACGTCCTGGGCAATAATTTCCGTTGCCTTTGACAACTCTTCCATTGTTGATGTAACCTGGGTCATGGTTTTTACAACATCCTCGGCATTGGCTGAAACTGCTGTGGAATTTTCAGCGGTTGAAGCGATACTTCGTGATATTTCATTTGTCGTTGCAGTCTGCTCTTCAACAGCAGCGGCAATGGTTCCCATGATTGTATTTATTTCATTGATAACCTTAACGATATGAATAATGGCATCAACTGCAGACCGGGTATTTTCCTGCATTGTTTCTATTGTCTCGCTTATTGTTTGCGTGGCTCCCGATGTCTGACGGGCAAGTTCCTTTACTTCATTGGCTACAACGGCAAAACCTTTGCCTGCTTCTCCTGCTCCTGCAGCTTCAATTGCAGCATTCAAAGACAAAAGATTGGTCTGGGATGCAATCCCCTGAATAAGATCAACAATTTTGCCTATTTCCTTTGCAGACCCCCCCATTTTATTAATAATATCTGACGCAATAGCTGCCTGCTTTGCGGCATCCTGCGTAACAGATGCACCGGTATTTGAACTTTTTGAGACTTCATTCAAGGAGGTATACATCTGTTCAATGGATGAAGCAATGGTATCAATGGACATGGATAATTCAACGACATTACCCCCTGTTTCCTCCATATTTGATGATACTGTATTTGAAAAAGAAGCAACAGATTCCGCCTGGCTGTTTACTTCCACTGCAGCCGCTGCAATACTTTTAATATTTTCTGTGATATTTGTTGTATTATCAGTAAGTTGAGATGACATAACACCTGTTTCTTTTGACCATTTAATAATAGCATCTGAAATATCTTTTAAACTGTCTGAAGAAGAAGCAACACCATTGGCAATATCTAAAATATCTGAAATCAATTTACGGAGATTTACCGCCATATCTGTCATGGATTTTACCATGATTCCTATTTCATCATAGCTTTTATATTCAATGGATGCATTTAAATCTCCGGAACCCATTTGTTCTGCAAATCGTGTACATGCAGTAATGGGCTTTATAACAAAGCGTCCGAGAAGAAACCATATACCCAACACAAATGCTGCAAGGGATGCAAGTCCCAAAACAATTAAAAAATTGCGTAAAGAGGTTACCGAAGCTGTGAGTTCGTCAAGACTCACACCTGCTCCCATGATCCATCCGGTTGTTTTCATCTGCTTAAAGGCAAGAACTTTGGTCATTCCCTGCCACTTATACCTTATAAATCCTGATTTTTCCCGTAGCAGTTTCTTACCAAAATCAAACTTGTTTACATTTAAATTCATGATATATTTTTTCACGGGATGGTAGAGAATTAAGCCTTTGTTTGTTCCAAGATAGGCATATCCGGTATTACCCTCCTTAAACGGCGTGATAAGTTTTTTAGAGATCCAGTTAATGTCCAAAACAGCACAAAGGGAGCCTGAAACAATCTTATTTAAATACACGGGGAAAGAGATGACAAAAACAGGATGCCCTGTTTTTTTATCTTTAAAAGGATCGGTAATTGATACTTTACCTTTTAAAGCTTTTTTAAAATACTCTTTTTCTGACACATCGATATTTTCAGAAAAGGATTTCACACTTGACGATACCACCTTCCCATCAAGACCAGTTAAAAATATCTGCTCAAAATATGGTCTTGTCTTTACATAATCAACAAGTCGTAAACTGCCATCAGTTCTAAGTCCCCAGTACTTGGTAGCCTCTTTGATATTTTTATATTTTGTAAGCTCGTCAAGTTCTGTTATCTGATTTTTAATCCAGTCATCCAATCTGACTGCGGTAAAATCTACCCTGTCAATGAGATGTTCCTTTGCCATATTTATGATGGTTTTTTTACTTATATTATAAGCTAACATGATTGATACAGATGTACCTGCAATAATTAACACTATGATGGGAACAAGGATTTTGGATGTAAGCTTTAATTTCATAATAACCTCCTGTTTTTTTATTCTGGTATATTACGTAATTATTTAAGAATCAAGGTTAATAGACTTTCAGATAATTACCTGATTTAAAATTTGGCACAAGGCCAGAAGGAGGAAGTAGTATTATTCATACGTCGACGACTGATAACGAAAATGAAATTATTTTTATGAAAGTCTATACTTGCTTTTGCAGGCAGATCCGGAGATCTAATTCAAATAAATCCGGGTTCTGCCCGCAAACATTTTATTATTTATCTGCAGGTCTGAGGCTTCTAACTGCTGCGCCCGCCTGCCACATTTCAGAATCGTGGATCTCCTTAAGTTCCGCCGTAAGTTTTT